>NZ_JBHXKA010000023.1:0-81156 GCF_042722885.1 Streptomyces sp. NPDC058401 | reverse complement strand
GGATTGCCCTGCGGGCAATCCAGCCCCGCCGGCGTTTGAGGCGCGGGGGTGCGGGGGCTGGCCCCCGGAACGGCGCCGCACACGGCAGCGGGTCCGGGCGGAGGCCGGGGCTGACCGGGGTCAGAGGGGGGCTTCCCAGGTCAGGGTGGTGCCCCGGGTGCCCGAGTCCGTGCGGCCGTCGTCGGAGACGGTGAGGCGGACCCGGGCGGGGACCGCGTCGACCTCGACGTCGATGCAGGTGACCTCCGCCCGGCGGTGCGCCGCAGCCAGGGCCCCGCGCAGCGCGGAGAGCAGATCTCCCGCCACCGCATCGGGAAGCAGCGCGTCCACCGTGCCCGCGAAGTGCACCGACGGCTGGAAGCCCAGCAGCACCGCCGCCCCGCCGGTCTCCCGCAGGACCCGCCCCCGGAAGGTGGTCGGGGCGTCCGTGGGGGGCTGTTGGAGGGCGAAGATGGCCGTGCGGACCTCCTGGATGGTGGAGTCGAGCTCGTCCACGGCCCGGCTGAGTTCCTCGCCGACGGTGTCTCCGGTGGGGGCTTTGGCGGAGCGCCGCCGGGTGCTCTCCAGCATCATCTCCGTGGCGAACAGCCGCTGGACCACCAGGTCGTGGAGGTCGCGGGCGATGCGGTCCCGGTCCTCGTAGACGGCCAGCTGCTCGCGGTCGTGCTGCGCGTCCGCCAGGACCAGGGCCAGTGCGGCCTGGGAGGCGAACTGCGAGGCCAGCAGCCGGTCGACCGCGTCGTAGGCGGGGCCGCCGCGTTCGCGGGGCAGGGCGAGCGTGCCGATGAGCTGCCCGCCGCTCTGGAGGGGCAGCATCATGCTGGGGCCGAAGCGCTCCCGTACGTGCGTGGTCATCCGGGGGTCCGTCGCCGAGTCGTCTATGAAGACCGGCTCCCCGCCCAGGAGCTGCTCCAGGACGGCGGAGCCCGGGGCGATGGCCGTGCCCACGAGGTCGCCGGGGTCCCCCTGCGTGGAGGCGGCCACGATCTCCATGCCGCCCTCGGGGGTGGGCTGGAGGACGACCCCGGCCGCGGCGTCGGCCAGCAGCCGGGCCCGTTCGGCCACGCACATCAGGGCGTCCGCCGCGGGCCGGCCCGCCAGCAGGGTGGTGGTCACGGCGGCGGCGCCCTCGATCCAGCGCTCCCGGCGGCGCGCGGTCTCGTACAGCCGGGCGTTGCCGATCGCTATCCCCGCCTGCGAGGCCAGGACGCGCAGCAGGGCGAGGTCCTCGTCCGTGAACGGGTCGCCGCCCTGCTTGTCGGTGAGGTAGAGGTTGCCGAAGACCTCGGTGTGGACCCGGATGGGGACCCCGAGGAAGCCCTTCATCGGCGGGTGTCCCGGCGGGAAGCCCGCCGCGCGGGGGTCCCGGCCCAGGTCCTCCAGCACGAGCGGGCGCGGATCGGTGATCAGGGCGCCGAGCAGGCCGGAGCGGCCGTCCGGCAGGTGGGGGATCGCGGCCTTCTCGGCCTCGGTCAGGCCGGTGGTGAACAGCTCGGTCAGCCGGACGCGCTCGGGGTCGACGACCCCGAGCGCTCCGTACCGTGCCGCGCACAGCTCGGTCGCCGAATCCACGATGTGCTGGAGGGTGGTCCGCAGTTCGAGTTCGGAACCGACGCTGAGGACCGCCTCCAGGAGGACGGGCAGGCTGGCGGCCTGACGGGCGGCGACGTCCCTCCCGTCCCCGGGGGCTGCCGGGGACGGCTCGGCGTCCGTCATTCGGCCAGGGGGTTCAGAACCATGGGGGCGATCTTCCCTTCGAGCATCATCCCGAGGCCCAGTACCGCGCAGATGTCCGGCCGTTCGGCGATGGCCACGGGCATCCCGGTGGCATCGCGGAGCATCTGGTCCAGGCCCGGCAGCAAGGCGCTGCCACCCACCATCATGATCCCTCGGTCGGTCAGGTCGGCCACCAGGTCCGGCGGGCACTCGCGCAGCACCTTGCCGATGCCGTCGAGCACGGCGGTCAGCGGGGTGTGGATGGCGTCCCGGACGGCCGCGGTGTCCACGTGGACGGAGCGGGCGAGGCCGGTGGCCACGTCGCGGCCGTGGATGAGGGTGGAGGTGGGTCCGCCGGCGGTGATGCCGTTGCCGTGCAGGGCCAGTTGGAGCGGTCGTACGGCCTGGCTGGGCAGCATCAGCTCGTGCGCGTGGCGCAGGTGCTGGACTACGGCGTGGTCGATGGCCTCGCCGCCGACCGGGATGCGTACGGCGGTGACGATCGAGCCGAGGGAGAGGACGGCGACCTGGGTGGCGGCGGCCCCGCACACCATGATCATCGTCGCGGTCGGCTGCTCCACGGGCAGGCCGCAGCCGACGGCCGCCGCGATCAGGGTGTCGACGAGTTCGACGCGCCGGGCTCCGAGCCCGACCATCGTCTCCACCGCCGCGCGCTGGGCGAGCGGGTCGGCGTCGTGCGGGGTGCAGGCGGCGGCCCGCAGCCGGGGCTTGCGGCGCAGGGCGCGCCGCAGCTTCTCGCCGAGGAGGTGGCGCAGCATGCGCTGGGCCATCTCGATGTCCACGACGGTGCCGCCGGAGACGGGGCGGACCACGCGGATGTAGTCGGGCGTGCGGCCGGTCATCCGTTCGGCGAAGGTGCCGACGGCGATGAGTGCACCGGTCCGCGTGTTGACGGCGGCGACGCTGGGCTCGTCCACGACCAGGCCGAGGCCCTTGACGTAGACGCGGGTCCTGGCCGCTCCGAGGTCGACGGCCACGTGGCAGCGGCGCAACTGCTCAAGACTGACGGTCACGGCAGATCCTCCCGAGAGCGCTGACGCAAGAAGACCGGCGGGTGCCGGTCACACTTCGTATCTTCTCGGGTGAATTACCCGTATTGCCCGATTTGATGCTCCGGGTGGGGGGTGTCTTGAGATACGGAAGGGCCACGAGGGGCGCCGGTGGGTGCTGCACGGGGGTGGAATTCTGCGACGCCAGGCGCGACCATGCCCGCACCGATCCTGCTACTCGTGCGTAACAAGGTAAAGGGGACTCGATGCTGACGGTCCGCCAGCGACTGCTCGCCCTCCTGACGCTCTGCCTGGTGCTGCTCGCGGCGCCCGCGCTCCCGGCCCAGGCCTCCGGCCGGGCTTCGGCCCCGGCCCCGGGCCAGGCCGCGGCGCGCAATCCGGTGGTCTTCGTACACGGCTACAACGCAGACCCCGGCGTCTGGGGCTCCCTGCGCGAGGACCTGCGCGCCGACGGGTACGCCGACTCCGAACTCTTCTCCTTCGGCTACGACACCCACCAGTCGGTCAACGAGGTCCTCTCCGGACGGCTCGCCGCCTACGTGGACGAGGTCCGCCGGCAGACCGGCGCCGCCCGGGTGGACCTGGTCGCCCACTCCTTCGGCTCGCTGGTCACCCGCTGGTACGTGAAGTTCGGCGGCGGCGCCCCGTACGTGGAGCGCTGGGTCTCCCTCGCCGGCCCCAACCGCGGCACCTCCACCGCCTGGGCCTGCGCCCTGTGGGACCAGGCGTGCCGGGACATGACCCCCGGCTCCTACGTGGTGAAGAACCTGAACTCCGGGGATGAGACCCCCGGCGCCGTGCGGTACGCCACCTTCTGGTCGAACTGCGACGAGGTCATCAACCCCGACGACAGCGTCCCCCTCACCGGGGCGGTGAACACCCCGGTCGGCTGCCTCAAGCACAACGACCTGCTCGGGGACGACCCCACCTCGGCGGGCGTACGGGCCTTCCTGCGCTCCTAGGAGGGAGCCGCCCGCCCCTCCTAGGGGAGAGCGGGCGGCTCCGCCACCACGACCTCCTGGAGCAGGCCGTACGTGAACTCCGCGACGCAGGCCCGCCCCGACGCGGTGAACGCCAGCCGCCACCGCGTCGGCGCGGTGCCCTCCATCGGACGGACGGGGGCGAAGGCCCGGGCCACCTCGTCGACCGTCGCCGACCAGGGCAGCAGGTCCTCCGGGGATTCCAGTACGGGACCGGGCGCGCCCGGGGCCCGGACCAGCCACTCGTTCCAGACGGCCCCGTCCGGCGCGGCGAGCACCTCGAAGCGCAGGTCCGGCCAGAGCGGCACCGGCCACAGCAGGGCCTCGCACGTCAGATCGCCGATCGCGCGGGCGGAGACCGCCTCGGGCGGGCCGAGCACGGAGCGGTAGCGGGCCAGGGCGCCCCGCGACCGCGGGGAGCGCACCATGGCCTGCCAGCGCTTGTTGGCCTCCCGCTGCTCGGCGAGGGAGGCGCCGAGCCGCCGGCGGGCCTCCTCCGCGAGACCCGGCTGGAAGTCCGTCATCCGGCGCAGCAGCACCAGTTGGAAGCCGGCGGGGCCGAAGGGGCCCGGGGTGAGGGGCGGTGTCCCCGGCGTCCTCGTCATGGAACCCCACCCTTCCACACAGGATCCTCACGATCCCGGTATACGGCCGTTGCGGGCGAACGCGTAGCCTGCGGGGCGCCATGGACTATTGCATCGCCTGCCGCAGGTACCTCAACGGTGCGCTGGCGTGCGCCGGATGCGGGACCCCGGCCGAACACCTGACATCGGCCGCACCCGCCGCACCCGCCGCGCCCGGCTCCGCCGCCGTGTTCGGGGACGACCCGGCCGCGCTCGCCGACGTGTACGCCGACTCGCTGGTCGTGCTGTCCGCGGAACGGGGACGGGACGGGGGCCGCGGGCGGGGCCGCGCCGCCGACCGCCGCCGCGCCGGGCACCGCCGACGCCGCCGGACCGCGCTCACCGTGGGCCTCGGGCTGATGCTCGCCGCCGGCGCCACCCTGGGCCTGGCCCGGCTGGCGGCCGACGGGGAGCGCACCGACCGGGCGGCGACGGTGATGCTGACCGACGACGCGGGTCCCGCGGAGCCGGCTCCGCTGCCGGGCCTGACGGGGGATCCGGCCGCGCCCTCGGGCACGGCTCCGGCGAAGGGACGGGCCACCGGCCCGGCCAAGACCGGGGGCACGAAGCAGGGCGCGACCGGCGCGGCCGCGGGAGCCTCCACCGCGGGGCCGTCCGCCTCCGCCTCCGTCTCCGGGCCGGCGGGGCCGTCGCGGAGCGCCTCCGGGGCGGGACCGGGCGTACGGCCCACGTCCGCGACGCCGACGGCATCGAACTCCGGGGGCTCGGCGACTCCGAGCGGGAGCGCGACGTCGAAGGGGCCGTCGAAGCCGAAGCCCCCGCCCTCCAAGAAGCCGACCCCGAAGCCCACCCCGCCGGACTGCTGGTGGTTCTTCTGCTGAGGGTTCCGCCGGCGGCCCGGCGGGACCTGCTCAGCCCAGCATCCGCCTGAGCAGGTCCCGCAGGACCGCGCGCTCGGCCGGGGAGAGCCCGGCCAGGGGCTCCCGGGCGAAGTCCAGGGACTCGCGGAGCCGGTCTGCGGTCTGCAGGCCCTCCTCGGTGGGCGCGGCCAGCTTGACCCGGCGGTCGGCCGGGTCGGGGCGGCGCTCGACGAGTCCGCGGGTCTCCAGGCGGTCCACGATGCCGGTGATGTTCGACGGCTCGCACCGCAGCTTCTGCGCGATCTTGCGCATCGGCATCGGTTCCAGGGAGAGCAGGTTCAGCACGCGGGCCTGGGCGCCGGTGAGCTGGTGGCTGGAGGCCGCGTGCTCGTACTCCTGGTGGTAGCGGGTCACGACGTCGCCGATGAGCTCGACGACTTCGAGGGTCAGGGGATCTGCGCGACGGCTGGGCATGCATCCAAGCGTACCCATTTACTTGACAACATGAAATATCCAGGCGCATGGTTGTTTCACGTCCTGAAGCATTTTGCACTCTTCCCCCATCCAGGAGTGACGCCATGTCCGAGATCCCCGCCGTCAGCCGTGAGTGGCACCTCGTCCGCCGCCCGCAGGGCTGGCCCGTCGCCGAGGACTTCGCCCTGCGCGAGGCGCCGGTGAACGCCGAGCCCGCCGCCGGCCGGATTCTGGTGCGCAACCTCCACATGTCCGTGGACCCGTACATGCGCGGCCGGATGAACGACGTGAAGTCGTACGTCCCGCCCTTCCAGCTCGACCGGCCCATGGACGGCGGTGCGGTCGGCGAGGTCGTGGCCTCCGCCGACGAGCGCTTCGCGGTCGGCGACCACGTGCTGCACGGCCTGGGCTGGCGCGAGTACGCGGAACTGGACGCCAAGCACGCCACCAAGGTCGACGCCTCGCTCGCCCCCCTCTCCGCCTACCTCGGCGTCCTCGGCATGCCGGGCCTGACGGCCTACGCCGGGCTCCTGGAGGTCGCCTCCTTCAAGGAGGGCGACTCCGTCTTCGTCTCCGGCGCCGCCGGAGCGGTCGGCAGCCTCGTCGGCCAGTTCGCGAAGATCAAGGGCGCCTCCCGGGTGATCGGCTCCGCCGGCTCCGACGAGAAGGTGACGCTCCTCACGGAGAAGTACGGTTTCGACGCCGCCTTCAACTACAAGAGCGGCCCCGTCGCCGAGCAGCTGAAGGAAGCCGCCCCCGAGGGCATCGACGTCTACTTCGACAACGTCGGCGGGGACCACCTGGAGGCCGCCATCTCCTCCCTGAAGGTCCACGGCCGGGCCACCCTGTGTGGGGCCATCGCCCAGTACAACGCCACCGAGCCCGTGCCCGGCCCCCGCAACCTCGCCCTCGTCATCGGCAAGCGGCTGCGCCTGCAGGGCATCCTCGTCGGGGACCACGCCGGACTGCAGCCGCAGTTCGTCCAGGACGTGGCCGGCTGGCTGCGTTCCGGGCAGCTCGTCGCCGACGAGACGGTCGTGCGGGGAGTGGAGAACGCCGCCGAGGCCTTCCTCGGAATGCTGCGCGGCGACAACACCGGAAAGATGATCGTTTCTTTCACCGGTTAGGCTCACTCCACACCGCCGTGACGCGTGGGCGCGAGTCCCGGCGATTACCAGGAGGATTTCCTTACATGTCCATCCAGCAGTCCGACGTCGCGTACACCGCTGTTGCCACCGCCGAGAACGGCCGTGACGGTCGCGTCGCCACCAACGACGGTCGCCTCGACGTCGTCGTGAACCCGCCGAAGGAGCTCGGTGGCAGCGGCGAGGGCACCAACCCCGAGCAGCTGTTCGCCGCCGGCTACAGCGCCTGCTTCCAGGGTGCGCTCGGCGTCGTCGCCCGCAACGAGAACGCCGACATCACCGGCTCCACGGTCACCGCCGAGGTCGGCATCGGCAAGAACGACGACGGCTTCGGCATCATCGTCAAGATCACGGCCGCCATCCCGAACGTGGACGCCGCCACCGCCAAGGACCTCATCGAGAAGGCCCACCAGGTCTGCCCGTACTCCAAGGCGACCCGCGGCAACATCACGGTCGAGCTCGCGGTCTGATCTCCGACCCGCTCGACCGGCTCGTACCGGTTCATCCGGTACGTCCGTACATCGAAGGCCGCACCCAGGCACCGGGGTGCGGCCTTCGGCATGCCCGGCGTCCCCCGCCCCGGGGCTCCGCCCTAAACTGGCACCATGCGTGATCTTGCGGGGGGATTCGGCTACCTGCTGGCCGGACAGCGATGGGTACTGCGGCACGGCCGGTGGCTGGGCTTCGGCCTGCTGCCCGGACTCGTCTCCCTCGTGCTGTACGCGGGCGCGCTCATCGGCCTCGGCTACGGCGCCGACGACCTGACCGCCTGGGCGACCCCCTTCGCCGACGGCTGGTCCTCCCCGTGGCTCGGGCTCTTCCGCGGCTTCCTGACCGCCCTGGTCTTCTCCCTCGGCCTCTTCCTCGCGGTGATCACCTTCACCGCCGTGACCCTGCTCGTGGGCCAGCCGTTCTACGAGTCCCTCTCGGAGCAGGTCGACCGCACCGAGGGCGGCGAGGTCCCGGAGTCGGGGCTCACGCTCGCGCAGGAGCTGTGGATCTCCGCCCGGGACAGCCTGCGGATCCTGGGCCGGGTGCTGCTCTTCGGCATCCTGCTCTTCGCGCTGGGCTTCGTCCCGGTGATCGGACAGACCGTGGTCCCGGTCCTCGGCTTCTGCGTCTCCGGCTTCTTCCTCGCCCAGGAGCTCACCTCCGTCGCCCTGATGCGCCGGCGGGTCCAGCTCACCGAGCAGCTCGCGCTGCTGCGCGGGCGGCGGATGCTGGCGCTCGGCTTCGGGGTGCCGCTCGTGCTGTCCTTCCTGGTACCGCTCGTCGCCGTGTTCCTGATGCCCGGCGCGGTGGCCGGGGCGACCCTCATGGTCCGGGACCTGGTGGGCGAGGACGCGGACGAGGGCGGCGGCGCGGGGGAGGCCGACGGCGCGGCGCAGGACTCCGCGCAGGGCCAGGCCCAGGGCCAGACGCAGGCCCCGACCCAGGTGCAGGGCAAGCGGCTCAGCGCCTCCTGAGCAGGGTGATCGCCCCGGCGGTGTCCTCGCCGGCGTGGGCCGCCGGATCGGCGGCCAGGCGCTCCTGCATCAGGTCCAGGTACGGGCTGATCAGCTCGGTGCTGACCCCCTGCTCCGCGGCGGTCCGCAGGTAGGTGGTGCTCGCGGCGACCTGCATGGCCAGGTTCGATTCGACGCCCGTGGTGAAGTCCCCGGAGACCAGCCGCTCGGCGGCGGCGCCCGCGAAGAAGCCCATCGCCCCCAGCCACTCGGCCAGCAGCGGAGCCAGGTCCTTCGGGGAGACGTCCTCGCCCTCGATCAGCGCGTAGGCGTGCGAGATCCCGGCGAAGAGCCCGGTCATCGCGCTCAGCAGGGCCACGTCGTGCAGGGCCGCGTGGCCGGGGTCGGAGCCGACGAAGCGGGCGCCGGCCGGGACCTCCAGCGTGCTCCGGTGCTCCTCGAACAGGGCGGTGGAGCCACTGTAGAAGACGTACCCGCCCGCCGCGGGGGCGCCGATCATCGACGGGGTACCCATGATCCCGCCGTCGAGGAACCGGGCCCCGCGCTCCCGGGCCCACGCGGCCCGGGCGCGGCCGTCGGCGGGCGTGCCGGTGGTCAGGTCGACCAGGTCCTTGCCGGTGAGGTCCAGGCCCTCCAGGGCCGAGCCCACGCTGGCGTGGTCCAGCAGGCAGACCACGATCAGGCCGCTCGCGGCCACCGCCTCGGCGGGGCTCGCCGCGACGGCGGCGCCTTCGGCCGCGAGGGCGGCGGCCTTGGCGGGGGTGCGGTTCCAGACGGTGAGGGGGTGCCCGGCGGCGAGCCAGGTGCGGGCGAGGGCGGTGCCCATCGCACCGAGCCCCAGGAGGGTGAGCGGGGTCTTCGTACCGGCCTTCGTGCTGGTCTTCGTAGCGGTCTTCGTGCTGGTGTCGGTCATGCCGTTTAGCCTGGTGGAGGGCCGTCAGGTGCTCAAGTACGCACTTCGGAGTGGGTGGTTACCCCGAGGTGAGCGAACAGGTGGGGAGGGGTGCGCGATGGTGACGAACCAGCGGCCGGGGGCGGATCACTGCGGGATCGCCGCGGCGATGTCCGTGATCGACGGCAAGTGGAAGGTGTCGGTCCTGTGGGAGCTGGAGCAGTGCCCGCGCCGCTTCGGCGAACTGCGCCGCCTGGTCCCGGGGGTCTCGGAGAAGGTGCTCGCGGCCCAGCTGCGCGAGCTGGAGGCGGACGGCATCGTCCACCGCGAGGTCTACGAGGAGGTCCCGCCGCGCGTGGAGTACTCGCTGACCCCGCTCGGCCACGAGCTGAACGGGGCCCTGGAGGCCCTCGGGGCCTGGGGCGCGAAGCACCTGCTCCCCGGGGCCGTCCAGCCGGTCACCGTGTGAGCCCGGGCCGGCCCGGGCCGGTCCTCACTCCGGGCGGCGGAACAGCGCCGTCCAGAGGAAGGCCTCCCCGAAGGAAGAGGAGGATTCCGGCTCGTCGTTCATCCGGCGCAGCTCCACCTCGGTGAGGTCCTCGAAGATCCAGCGCAGCGTCTGCGGCGTGTAGGCGAGCCCGCCTTCGAGCCGGGCCCGGCCGTAGAACTCCGCGTCGGACAGCTCGGAGCCCATGGCGCCGGAGGCGAAGCAGGTCAGGGCGAAGCGGCCGCCCGGGGCCAGCAGCCGGTCCAGCAGGGCCAGGTAGCTGACCCGGCGGTGCGGCGGCAGGTGGTGGAAGCAGCCCGAGTCGTAGATCAGGTCGTACGGGCCCACGAGCCCGGCGCCGGCCGCGCCGAAGGCGTCCCCGTGGTGGAAGCGGACCCGGGCCCTCGCGGCCCGGGCGCGCTCCCCGGCCCAGGCCAGGGCCGTCGGGGAGAGGTCGACGGCGTCCACCTCGAAGCCCCGGGCGGCCAGGTGCAGGGCGTTGCGGCCGGGGCCGCAGCCGAGGTCCAGGGCGCGGCCGCCCGCGGGGACCAGACCGCGGTCGAGGAAGGAGACGAGGTTCTCGTCGGGCTTCGCCGCGAAGAACGGCACCGGCCGCTCGCGGTCCGCGTAGAAGCCGTCCCACCAGGCGGAGCCGCCGGCCGTCCAGCGGTCGGCCTCCGGTGCGAAGAGCCCGTCCATGAGGGCGAGCACGTCGTCGACACTGCGTATGTTCCGGTCCATCAGAACCCCTTTCAGCTGTCTCCGATTTTATCGGCTGACAGGGTAAAAGCCCAGGTCAGGTGGGGTGTTGAGGATGCCTGGCGGGCTGTGTGGCGCCCTGCTGCGGCCGGGCCCGTCCCGGCCCCCCGGGGGTGGGGCGGCGCAGCGTTCCAAGGCCCGCCCAGGGCCCCCACGGGCCCTTTTCCGGGCGGCCCGGGCCCTGTTTCCGTACGGGTTCCGCAGCGGTGTCCTTGATTACACCGGGGCGGTGCCCACCCGTACGCGGCCCTGCCCGGGGGCGTGCGGCTTGACCCGGGACCCCGCAGTGCTCCTGCGCCACCCGATAGGATGACCGGCGGCAAGATTCAAAGCTGTCCCCCACCGTCCTAGAGTCCGCGTCCTTGTCCGGAGCATCGGCTGCTCGGGGTCCGAGCCGGACAGTGCCTTGCTGAGAGACGACGGCCATGGCGCTGTGCACCGACCAGCAGTAGGGACATCTTTCACGTGAGAGTCAGTACCGAGGGGCTGGAGCCTGTGCGCTCGGGTCCTGCGAGCGGGCCTGCCACGCGCGCCCGGCCCGTTTCGGGTTCCGCACGTGGAGTGCTGCGCTCCAAGGGCGCCCTGTTGCTCATAGAGGCCGCGGTGGCCTTCGGCTGCGCGCTCGTGCTCCCGGTGATGGCCGTGGGCTTCAAGCTCGACCCGCTGGACCGCATCGCACAGGTCAGCGGCCTCGCCGCGATCCAGTTCCGGTTCGCCCTGCTCGGCCTGGTCGTCATCGCCGCCGTCGTCCTCGCGATGCGGCTGCGCGGCGGCCGCCACTTCGACCTGACCACCCGGATCTCCGCGGCCGCCTTCGCCGGCCTGGCCAGCGGGTTCGTCGCGGCGGGGGCGGTGGTCGCGCTCCACGGCACCCCGTGGCCGATGTTCGGCCTCAACGGCGACAGCGGCCGGATCGTCGAGTGGGCCCAGGCGGTCGCCAACGGGAAGCCCTCGGGTTCCCCGGTCTACCCGCCCGCACCGCTCTACACCCTCGGGTACTACGCGGAGTGGTTCCACGGCGGCAACACCGCCTACGCCTTCAAGGACCTCCAGATCCTCGGGGCCGCCTTCTTCGGGCCGTTCGTCTACCTCGCCTGGCGGCTGCTGCTGAGCCCGCTCCGGGCGCTGGCCTTCGGCGTCGTACCGGCCTTCGCGCTGATCGACGCGTACAAGCCGTACGCCCAGACGGTCCTCGTGGTGCTGGTCCCGGTCCTGGTGGCCCTGGTGGTGGCGCTGCGCCGAAGCGGCACCGAGAACTGGCGGCCCCTGCTGCTCAAGGCCGCCGGTTTCGGCGCGCTGATCGGTGTGCTCTTCCTCACCTACTCCGGCTGGTTCCTGTGGAGCGCGGCCGGCGTCTTCTTCGCCGCGGCCCTGTACTTCCCCTGGAAGACCGGCCGGGCCAAGGGCGCCGCGTTCCTGGGCGTCACCCTGGCGGCCTTCATGGCCGTGGCCGGGCAGTACCTCGTGGTCATGCTGACCGAGGGCCAGGAGACCAAGGACTTCAACTTCCGGTTCGACACCTTCACCGACCCGGCCTACTACCTGATGTGGCGCACGGACATGCCGGGCAAGGTCGGCGACTGGCCGCCGCCCGGGGAGTTCGGCGGGGTCGGCCTGTTCGCCCTCGTCACCTTCATCTGTCTCGGCCTCGCGGTCTGGCTGGGACTGCGCAAGCCGATGGTGGTCACCATCACGGCGATGTTCGTCTCCGCCTGGCTGATGCGGATGTACATCGCCTCGCACATGTACGAGACGCAGACCGTCCAGCTCTACACCCGCACCAACAACCAGCTGTTGTACTGCGGCCTGATCCTGGCCGCGCTCGTCGCCCACCTGGTGTCGCAGCGGCTGGCCGAACGGCGCACATTGGACAATGGTGACGCCACGGCCGTACGGGGTCGGGGCCTGCCGGGCCGGGAGGGGGCCGTCATCGGGACCCTTTGCGCCCTGCTGCTCCTGCTCGGAACGGTGTCGTCCTCGATGGCCGACCGGTACATGCCGGCCCAGGACGGGACCTACCGGATCCTGCCCTACGTGTCACACACGATTCGGCAGATGAACGGAAAGTGCCCCCAATTCGCCCCCGAGCACAAGTGCTCCAAGGACGGCGATCAGACTTGGCTGACATACATCAGATGATCACGAGGACGACATGATCTCCGCATTGACGCGGCTGGCCGACTGGTCGGCCCGGACCCCCAAGAGGCTCTGGGCCGTCAGCTTCGTCCTCTTCTTCACCATCGCGGCGAGCTGGTCGGCCGCGACGCCGCTCGGCGCCTCGCCCGACGAGCACGCCCACTTCATCCGGGCGGCGGCGGTTGCCCGGGGGCAGATCAACGGCTCCGAGGTGATGGTTGCGCACAAGGTCGCGGGCATCAAGGGCGACTTCGCCGAGACCGGCGTGCAGCTCCCGGAGTGGTACTCCGAACTCCCCAAGCACCACGAGTGCTACTCCTGGCACGCGGGCACCCCGGCCTCCTGCGCGCCCGACATCGGGACCTCGGACGAGGTCGTCGAGGTCCCCACCGCCGCCGGCCGCTACCACCCGGCGTACTACCTGCTGACCGGCTGGCCGAGCCTGCTCGTGGAGGGCACCAAGGGCCTCTACCTGATGCGCCTGATGTCGGCGCTGTTCTGTTCGCTGCTGCTGGCCAGTGCCGTGGTGACGGCCTCCGAATGGCGGCGCGGACGCTCGCTCGCCCTGCTCGGCGTCTTCACGGCGGCGACGCCCATGGCCCTGTTCATGGCTGGCATGGTCAACCCCAGCGGCGGTGAGATCGCCGCCGGGATCCTGGTCTGGACGGGCCTGCTGTCGATCCTCATGTCGCCCGATGGAAGCCTGCTCAACCGCAGGCTCGCCCGGGTCGGCGTCGGCGGTCTGGTACTGATCAACATCCGGCCGCTCGGACTGATCTGGTTCGCCGGCGCGGTCTGCTTCGGCCTCCTGCTGGCCGAGCGCGGCGTGCTGCGCTCGGTGCTCCGCCGCAAGGCGATGTGGCTCTGGACGGGGCTGCTCGGCCTCGCCACGGTCGGGGCGCTCGCGTGGGCGGCCGCGCACCCCGACAACTCGGTCATAAAGATCCCCAAGTACCTCACCACGACGGAAGCGGCCCGCCGCACCCTCGGGGCCTCCGAGATGTACGTCGAGCAGATGCTCGGCTACTTCGGCTGGCTGGACACCCCGGCGCCGGTCGTCACCTGGTACGTCTGGCTCGGCGTGATCGCGGTGGTCACCGTGCTGGGGCTGATGTACGCCCGCAAGCGCGAAGCGCTGGCGCTCGTCGCCATGCTGATCGCCATCGTGATCGTGCCGGTGGTCGGACAGACCTCGCAGGCGTCGAAGATCGGCCTGGTCTGGCAGGGCCGCTACCTGCTGCCCTTCGCCGTCGGCCTGCCGCTGATGGCGGTCCTGATCATCGCCCGCCGGATGCCCGAGAAGGGCTTCCCCCTGCGCAGGCTGCTCGGCTACTTCCTGCCCCTGCTCGCCCTGGGCAACGCGGCGGCCTTCTTCTGGACCCTGCGGCGCTTCACCGTAGGGATCAGCGGCCCCGTCATCCCGTACGCCGCGCACTGGGCCCCGCCCGGCGGCTGGGTGCTCTGGACCGGCGTGTACACGGTGGCGGCGTTCGCCCTCGTGGTGCCCGGCCTGATGCGGGACCGCGCGCCCGACGCCCCGCCCGTGCTCCCGCCGGCCGGCCTCCTGCCCGGCGCCGACGGCTCGCAGGGGCCGGCGGTCCTCTCCGGAGCCCTGCCGGAACCCGACGCCGGAAGCCACCGCCAGCCACGGGTGACCCAGGTCCGCTGATCCACTGACCGCTGATCCGCCGAACTACGGGCCCCGGCCCGGCAGGTGCGTCCCAGGACGCCCGCCGGGCCGGGGCCCGCTTTCGTCAGCGGCCCGCGGGGCGGCCGTCCGCCGGGACCCCCGCCGGGACCTCGTCCGGTACCCCCGCCACGGCCACCGACGGCGTGTGTGCGTCCGCCTCGGCCAGCAGGGTCCCGTCCGGCGCCCATACGGCCGCGCCCCCGCAGCCCGTCCACGGCCCGGCGGGCCCGACGTGGTTGGCGAGGGCCACGAACATGCCGTGGTCCCGGGCGATCCCCGGGTGGATCGCCGCCCGCTCGGCGACGCCGTCGCCCGTGCCGTAGAGCGAGCTCGCCAGGTGGACCCGGCAGCCGGCCGCGGCGCCCGCCGCGGGCACGTCCGCGAAGTGGTTGTCGAAGCAGATCCCCAGCGAGAAACGGATCCCGCCCAGCTCGAAGCGCCCCGGGACCGTCCCCGCGGCGAAGACCTCCTGCTCGTGGCGGAACAGGTGCTGCTTGGCGTACGTGGTCACGTGCGCGCCGTCCGCGTCGTGCACCAGGGTCGCGATGACGGGCCGGGGGCCGTCCGTGCGCAGCGCGACGTTGACGGCGGTGGCGATCCCGGTGGAGCGGACGGGGTCGAGCCGGGGATCCTCCGCGTCGGCCAGCCACAGACCGGGATCGGCGCCGAGCGCGGCCAGTTCGTAGCCGGTCAGGGTGAGCTCGGGGAACACCACCAGCCCGGCGCCCTCCTCCCGGGCCCGCACGGCGAGCGCGGCCGCCCGTACGGCGTTGGCGGACACGTCGGCGGGGACGCAGCTCAGCTGCGCGGCGGCGATCTTCACCCGGCCCAGCATGCCAGCCCCGCCGCAGGCTCCCCGGCCGGGCCCGGGGTCAGGCCCGGGGCCCCTGGATCAGGCCCGGGGCCCCTGGATCAGGTCCAGGAAGGCCCGGAAGGTGCCGGGCATGTCCACCGATTCCGGGGCCAGCAGCCACTGGTACTGGAGGCCGTCCATCACGGCGGCCAGCAGCGGGGCCGCCTGCTCGGGGGTGAGGCCCGAGGGCAGCCGGTCGCCGTACTCGCCGCGGAGCACGCCCGCCAGCGCGGAGCGCACCTGCGCGTACCGCTCGGCGAAGAACTCCCGCGCCGGGTGGCCGTCGGTGACGCTCTCGCCGAGCAGCGCCGAGAAGGTCTGCACGATGCCGGGGCGCATGGCGTTGTACTCCACCAGGGAGGCCAGCAGGTCCGGGCGCCATGCGTCGGCCAGCGCACGGGCGCCGCCGCCGGTGTCCCAGCGGTCGCGCTCCTCCAGGACCGCGACCAGCAGCGCCTCCTTGGTCGGGAAGTAGTGCAGCAGCCCCTGCTGGGTCAGGCCCACGCGCTCGGCGACCGTGCCGAGGGCCGCGCCGCGGTAGCCGCGCTCGGCGATCACTTCGAGGGCCGCGCGGAGGATGTCCGCGCGCCGTTCCTCGCTCCTGGCCCTGACCATCGCCCGCCACCCCTTCCGTTCCACGTTCCACAGCCGTCAGCAGGACCGTACGACATCGATCGATTACGAACAGGTTACGAACCCTACCGCTCTACAGGTAACGGGTCCACCATGGGGTCACCGCACCGCACAGCGCACCCGCACTCAATGAGGAGGCATGGCCGTGACCGATGCCGATCAGGTCCGCAACGACGCCGTAGAGACGGCCCTGGGCAAACTGGACCTCGACACCAAGACCCGGCTGCTGGCCGGCCAGGACATGTGGTCCCTGCCCGCCGTACCCGAGATCGGGCTGAAGTCCCTGGTCATGTCCGACGGCCCCATCGGGGTGCGCGGCGTCCGCTGGACCGCCGACGACCCGTCGATCGCGCTGCCCTCCCCGACCGCGCTCGCCGCCGCCTGGGACCCCGAGCTCGCCCGCCGGGCCGGCCGCCTCCTCGCCCAGGAGGCCCGCCGCAAGGGCGTCCACGTCCTGCTCGCGCCCACCGTCAACCTGCACCGCTCCCCGCTCGGCGGCCGGCACTTCGAGTGCTACTCCGAGGACCCGTACCTCACCGGCGCGGTCGGCAGCGGCTACGTGAACGGCGTCCAGGACGGCGGCGTCGGCACCACCGTCAAGCACTTCGTCGGCAACGACGCCGAGACCGAGCGGTTCACCGTCGACAGCGTCATCGCCCCGCGCCCGCTGCGCGAGCTGTACCTGGCCCCCTTCGAGGCCATCGTCGCCAACGCCCACCCGTGGGGCATCATGACCGCCTACAACCGGGTCAACGGCACGACCATGACCGAGCACCGCTACCTCGTCAACGAGGTCCTGCGCGGCGAATGGGGCTTCGACGGCTACAACGTCTCCGACTGGATGGCCGCCCGCTCCACCACCGGCGACATCCTCGGCGGCCTGGACGTGGCCATGCCCGGCCCCGTCACCGTCTACGGGGCTCCGCTCGCCGAGGCCGTCCGCGCCGGCGAGGTCCCCGAATCCGCCGTCGACGAAGCCGTGCGCAACGTGCTGCGCCTCGCCGCCCGCGTCGGCATCCTGGAAGGCGCCCCCGCCGCCGTCGGCGAGCTCCCGGCCGCCATCGACGGCCAGGCGCTGGCCCGTGAACTGGCCGCCCGCGGCTTCGTCCTCGTACGCAACGAGGCCGTCGACGGCGAACGCCCGGCCCTCCCGCTCGACTCCGCCCCCGGCCGCACCGTCGCCCTCATCGGCGCCGCCGCCCGCGACGCCCGCGTCCTCGGCGGCGGCAGCGCCACCGTCTTCCCGGAGCGGATCGTCTCCCCGCTGGACGGACTGGCCGCCGCCCTGCCCGAAGGCGCCCTGAGCTTCACCGTCGGCGCCGACCCCAGCGACGAACTGACCCCCGCCGACAAGGGCTTCCAGCTCCGCGCGATCTGCCGGGACGCCTCCGGCGGGATCATCGGCACCGGCTCGCTCCCCACCGGCCAGGTCCAGTGGATCGGCGACGACCTGCCCGAGGGCGTCAGCTACGAGACGATGGCGAGCATCGAGGTCACCGGCACCTTCGTGCCGCGCGAGAGCGGCGAGCACGCCTTCGGCACCCGCGGACTCGGCGCCTTCACCCTCGCCGTCGGCGGAGAGGTCCGCTTCGACGGGGTCCAGCCGATGGGCGACGAGGCCGACCCCTTCGAGGCGTTCTTCGGCGCCCCCCAGGTGCGCACCCGCCTCGCCCTCACCGAGGGCGAAGCCGTCGAGGTCTCGCTGACCTACCAGGTCCCCGACATGACCACCCTGCCGCTCAAGGCGATCATGTTCTCCTTCCTCCACCTCGGCCCGCAGCGCTCCGCGGACGAGCTCATCGCGGAGGCCGTGGAGGCGGCGCGCGCCGCGGACACCGCCGTCGTGGTCGTCGCCACCACCGAGCGGGTGGAGTCCGAGGGCTTCGACCGCAAGGACCTCACCCTCCCGGGCCGCCAGAACGACCTGGTGCGCGCCGTCGCCGCGGTCAACCCGAACACCGTGGTCGTCGTCAACGCGGGCTCCCCGGTGGAGCTCCCGTGGCGCGAGGAGGTGGCCGCCGTCCTGCTGACCTGGTTCCCCGGGCAGGAGGGCGGGGCCGCGCTGGCCGACGTACTGCTCGGCGAGGCCGAGCCGGGCGGGCGGCTGCCCACCACCTGGCCCGCCGAGTTCGCCGACGCACCGGTCACCGAAGTCACCCCCACCGAGGGGCGCCTGGAGTACACCGAGGGGCTCTTCATCGGCTACCGGGCCTACGAGAAGCACGGGATCGCCCCGGCCTTCCCCTTCGGGCACGGCCTCGGCTACACGGACTGGGCCTACGAGTCCCTGGAGGTCACCGCCGAGCGGGCGACGGTCCGCGTCACCAACACCGGCACCCGGCCGGGCCGCGAGACCGTACAGGTCTACCTGGCGCCCGTGGCGGACACCGTCGAGCGGCCGGCGAGCTGGCTCGCGGGCTTCGCGAGCGTGACCGCGGGCCCCGGCGAGAGCGTCGACGTGCAGATCGCCCTGCCGGAGCGCGCCTTCGAGATCTGGGACCAGCCCTCCGGCTCCTGGCAGCGGATCGGCGGCGGCTACGAGGTCCGCGCGAGCCGCTCGCACGGCGACACGCGGCTTACGGCGGCCCTCGACCTGTAATGGCCGGAAATCACCCCCTGCGGGGGTGATCCACAAGCCGGACCGGGGGCGGGCCCTGACACCCGCCCCCGGTCCGATCCGCCTACGGCGTCAACGCGGGGGCTCGGCGGAGGTCACCTGTCGGTGCGCCAGTTCCGCGAGCCGCGCCTGCCCGTCCTTGCCCGGATGGAACCAGTCCCAGCGGCTCAACTGTTCCGCCGAGAAGGGGTACTGGAACACCGCGCCGCCGTCGTAGCGGCACAGCTCGTCCTTCGCGCAGACCTCGCGCAGCACCTCGTTGTACTCGACCACGCGCGCCCGCACCTGCTCGCGCCGGGCCGTCGCACCGGCCGCCGCCGAGGTCGGATCGGCGAGCATCGACTGACAGATGCCCAGCTTCCACACCTGGCGCACCATCGGATCGTCCTTGCCCTGCTCCCACAGCCGCTGGAGGTCCGGGACGCTGGAGACGTACACCTGCGAGGCCGGCGAGGACGCCCGCAGACCGGCCAGCGCCTTCTCGAAGCCGGAGCGGAAGGCGGCCACCGAGGTCATCGACGAAGCCGAGGGCCGGCAGGCGTCGTTCGAGCCCACCATCACCGTGACCAGGCCCGGCTTGTGCTCGGCGGCCGAGGCGAGCTGACCCGGCAGGTCCGCCATGCGCGAGCCGGTGACCGCGTAGTTCCAGCTGCGCGCGGGCGCCTCGGCCTCGCCGAGCAGCCGGGCGGCCAGCGACCGCACCTCGGGGTCGTCACCGGTGGCCCAGGAGGCCTCCGGACAGTCGGCCAGTACCGAACAGGCGTCGAAACCGCGCGTGATGGAGTCGCCCACGGCGGCGACCGAGGCCGGCGCCGTGTTCCACCGCGGGGCCGCCTGCGCACCGCGCTCGCCCCCGGTCTTCTCCCCGTCCGCCGAACACCCGGTCAGCGCACCCGCCGCCAGGAGCAGCAGCGCGACCGCCGCGCCCGCACCCGCGGAAGTCCGACGCGCGCGGCGGCGTGGGGCGGTGGTGCGCATGCGGAAGGTCCCTCCTCGTCGTCCCCGCATCGTTCGGGGGCGTCCTGCTGAGTGAATGCTCTGTGTTTACGGGCCTCGGAGCGACCGTACGTCACACCATGACCCCCGGCGCACGGTAGCTTTTTCCCGTGGTGTTTCGGCCGCAAGTCCCGTAACGCAATGTCAAATAATTTCCGTTACATTACATCACGTCACATACTGTCCGTTTTCTGGAGTTTATTCCCGACCTCGTCCCACACTGGAGGTCCCGGTGACGACACGTGGAGTCCTGTACGTGCACTCCGCACCGCGCGCGCTCTGCCCGCACGTGGAATGGGCTGTTGCGGGGGTGCTCGGGGTGCGGGTGAACCTCGACTGGATCCGTCAGCCCGCCTCCCCGGGCACCTGGAGAGCCGAGTTCTCCTGGCAGGCCGAGGCGGGCACCGCATCGAAACTCGCCTCCGCGCTGCGCGGCTGGCACCTGCTCCGCTTCGAAGTGACCGCGGAACCCTGTCCGACCGCCGAGGGCGAGCGCTACAGCTCCACCCCGCACCTGGGCATCTTCCACGCCGTCACCGGCATGCACGGGGACATCCTGATCCCCGAGGACCGGCTGCGCGCCGCCCTGGCCCGGTCCGCGCGCGGGGAGACGGACCTGGAGGCGGAGATCGCCAAACTCCTCGGCAAACCCTGGGACGACGAACTCGAACCCTTCCGCTACGCCGGCGAGGGCGCCCCGGTGCGCTGGCTCCACCAGGTGGTCTAGCCGCCGACACGCAGAAGGCCCGCCCGGGAAGCCCGGGCGGGCCTTCTGCGTGTGTCAGTGCCTGGATCAGACGGTCCGGAACGCCAGCGAGACGTTGTGGCCGCCGAAACCGAAGGAGTTGTTGATCGCCGAGCTCGGGCCGTCCGCGGGGAGCTTGCGGGGCTCGTCGCGCACGATGTCCGCGTCGATGTCGTCGTCGATGTCGTCGAGGTTGATCGTCGGCGGGGCCAGGCGGTGGTACAGCGCCAGCACCGTCGCGACGGTCTCGATGCCGCCCGCGCCACCCAGGAGGTGACCGGTCATCGACTTCGTGGCCGAGATCGCGATGTGGTCGAGGTCCTCGCCCAGCACCTTGCGCAGGGCCTTCAGCTCGGCCGTGTCACCCTGCGGGGTGGACGTGGCGTGCGCGTTCACGTGGACCAGCTCGGCCGGGTCGAGACCCGTGTTGTCGAGCAGGTTCTGCAGCGCGGCGGAGACACCGCGGCCGGTGGGCTCCGGCTGCGCGATGTGGTGGCTGTCCGCGGACAGGCCCTGGCCCAGCACCTCGCAGTAGACGCGGGCGCCGCGCGCGGCGGCGTGCTCGGCGGACTCCAGGACGATGACGCCCGCACCCTCGCCGAGGACGAAGCCGTCGCGGGCCTTGTCGTACGGACGGGAGGCCGTGGTCGGGTTCTCGTTGTTCTTGGACATCGCCATCATGTTGGCGAAGGCCGCGATCGGCAGCGGGTGGATCGCCGCCTCGGTGCCGCCGGCGACGACCACGTCGGCGCGGCCGGTGCGGATCATCTCGACGGCGTAGCCGATGGCCTCGGCGCCGGAGGCGCAGGCGCTGACCGGAGTGTGCACACCCGCGCGGGCGTTGACCTCCAGGCCGACGTTGGCCGACGGGCCGTTGGGCATGAGCATGGGGACGGTGTGCGGGGAGACCCGGCGCACACCCTTTTCCTTCAGTACGTCGTACTGGTCGAGCAGGGTGGTCACGCCGCCGATGCCGGAGGCGATGACCGTGCCGAGGCGCTCGGGCGCGATGGACGCGTCCTCGCCCGCCGGGCCGGTGTAACCGGCGTCGGCCCACGCCTCGCGGGCCGCGATGATCGCGAACTGGGCCGAGCGGTCCAGCTTGCGGGCCAGCGGCCGGGGGAGGACCTCACTGGGGTCCACGGCGGCGGTGGCGGCGATGCGGACCGGGAGTTCGGCGAAGCGCTCACCTTCGAGGGGCCTTACGCCGGAACGGCCGGCAAGCAGACCTTCCCAGGTCGAAGCGCTGTCGCCACCCAGCGGAGTGGTTGCGCCGATACCGGTGACGACCACGGTGCGATTGGTCGGGCTCACAGGAATTCTTTCTCCACGTTTCAGGGGGTGAATTGTCACGGCGCCACCGCCAGGTGGCGACAAACGCTCGTCAGGCTCAGGCCTGGTGCTTGAGGATGTAGCTCGCGGCGTCGCCGACGGTCTTCAGACCCTTGACGTCCTCGTCCGGGATCTTCACCTCGAAGCGCTCTTCGGCGGCGACGACGACCTCGACCATGGACAGCGAGTCGACGTCCAGGTCGTCGGTGAAGGACTTCTCGAGCTGGACGTCCTCGGTGGGGATGCCGGCGATCTCGTTGACGATCTCCGCGAGACCTTCGACGATTTCTTCCTGGGTGAAGGCCATGTTGGCGCTCCTTCTATAGCTAGCTGGGGGTCAAACGGAACCCGGGATGTGGATCCCGGGCCCTAGGGGAGGGTAACGACCGTGGCGGCGTAGACGAGCCCCGCCCCGAAGCCGATGACGAGCGCGGTGTCGCCGCTCTTCGCCGCTCCGGTCGCCAGGAGCCGCTCCATTGCGAGCGGGATCGAGGCGGCCGAGGTGTTGCCGGTGGTTTCGATGTCACGGGCGACCGTGACGTGCTCCGGCAGCTTCAGAGTCTTCACCATCGAATCGATGATCCGCATGTTCGCCTGGTGCGGAATGAAGACGTCCAGGTCATCGGCGGTGATCCCGGCTGCGTCGAGCGCCTGCTGGGCCACCTTGGCCATCTCGAAGACGGCCCAGCGGAACACCGCCTGGCCCTCCTGCGTGATGGCCGGAAACTTCTCGCCGCCGTCCTTGCCGAGGTACTCGTCCCACGGCACGGTCTGCTTGATGGTCTCCGACTTGTCGCCCTCGGAACCCCACACCGTGGGGCCGATGGCCGGCTCGTCCGAAGGACCGACGACCACGGCGCCCGCACCGTCACCGAACAGGAAGGCCGTCGCGCGGTCCTCCAGGTCGGTCAGGTCCGAGAGCCGCTCCACGCCGATGACGAGGACGTACTCGGCGGAACCTTCCACCACGAGGCCCTTGGCCAGGGTCAGGCCGTAGCCGAACCCGGCGCAGCCCGCGGAGATGTCGAAGGCGGCGGGCTTGCCCGCGCCGATGCGGTGCGCGATCTCGGTCGCCACGGCCGGTGTCTGCTTGAAGTGCGACACCGTCGAGACGATCACGGCGCCGATCTTCTCCGGGGCGATCCCGGCGTCGGCCAGGGCCTTGCCCGAGGCCTCCACCGACATCACGGCGACGGTCTCCTGCGGGGAGGCCCAGTGCCGCGTCGCGATACCGGAACGGGAGCGGATCCACTCGTCGGAGGAGTCGATGGTTTCGAGGATGACCTCGTTCGGCACCACACGGGTCGGACGGTAGCCGCCCACACCGAGGATGCGGGCGTACGGGGAGCCCTTGGCAGGCTTGATCTTCGACATGCTGAGTGGGCTCCTTCTCTCAGACCGCGTGCTCGGAAACGAGCGTCGCGGCCTTGTCGAGATCGTCCGGGGTCTTCAGCGCCACGCTCGGTACGCCCTTCAGCGCGCGCTTGGCCAGACCCGTCAGGGTGCCACCGGGGGACAGTTCCACGATCCCGGTGACGCCCAGTGCGGCGAACGTCTCCATGCACAGGTCCCAGCGGACCGGGTTGGCCACCTGGCCCACCAGCCGGGCGACGACATCGGCGCCCGTGGTCACGACCTGACCATCCTTGTTCGATACGTACGTCAGCGCCGGGTCGGCCGGGGAGAGGGCCGCTGCGGCCTTCTCCAGGCCGGCGACCGCCGGAGCCATGTGGTGCGTGTGGAAGGCGCCCGCGACCTTGAGGGCGACGACCTTCATGGAACCCTCGGGCTTCTCGGCCTCAAGGGCCGCGATCTGCTCCATGGTCCCCGCGGCCACGATCTGGCCCGCGCCGTTCACGTTCGCCGGGGTCAGACCCAGCTTCTCCAGGTGCGCGACGACCACGTCCGGGTCCCCGCCGAGGACGGCGGCCATACCCGTCGCGGTGATCGCCGCGGCCTCGGCCATGGCCAGTCCGCGGGTGCGTACGAAGGACAGTGCGTCCGTGTCCGACAGGACCCCGGCGTAGGCGGCGGCGGTGATCTCGCCGACGCTGTGGCCCGCCACGGCGCCGAAGGCGGACGGGCCGGCCTTGGAGGTCAGCTCGGCCGCGGCGAGCAGGCCCGCGGCCACCAGCAGGGGCTGTGCGACGGCCGTGTCGCGGATCTCGTCCGCGTCGGCCTTCGTGCCGTAGTGGGCAAGGTCGAGCCCGATGGCGTCCGACCAGCCGGCGACGCGGTCAGCGGCGCCGGGCAGTTCGAGCCAGGGAGTCAGGAAGCCGGGCGTCTGTGCGCCTTGGCCGGGAGCGACGAGTACGAGCACCCTCACACTCTCTCTTGTGTTCGGTCCGCGCCGCCCGTGGGGACAGGGACGAAGAACCATCGGGGTAATTGTTGATGTCCGACAAAAGCTTAGGACTGCGGATCGCCGTCGGCCAGACGCCCGAGGATCAGGGCGATTCGCAGCGTGAACGCAGAACGGACATCCGAGGGCGACCAGCCGGTGACGTCTGTCACACGTCGGAGCCGGTAGCGCACGGTGTTCGGGTGTACGAACAGCATCCGGGCCGCACCTTCGAGGCTGCTCGCCTGCTCCAGATAGACACTCAGCGTTTCCAACAGGGCCGAGCCCGCTTCTTCGAGCGGTCTGTAGATCTCCTCCACCAGCTGCTCGCGGGCCGCAGGGTCGGAGGCGATCGCACGTTCGGGCAGGAGATCGTCCGCGAGAACCGGACGCGGAGCGTCCTGCCACGCCGTGCACGCCTTCAGCCCGGCGGCCGCCGCCTGTGCCGACTTCGTGGCGTTCAGCAGGTCCGGGACCACCGGTCCGGCAACCACCGCACCCGCCGCGAACGGCCCGATCAGCGACTTCGCCACCTGCATCGGATTGTCGCTGCCACCCGCGATGACCACGAGCCGGTCGCCCAGCACACCCGTGAGGACCTGCAGCTTGTGGTGGCGGGCCGCCCGCCGGATGGCCTCGACCGTCAGCTCGCTGTCGCCCTCCGGAGCGGTGCCCAGCACCACGCACACGTGCTCGGGGGAGTTCCAGCCGAGGGCCGCGGCCCGGGACAGCGCGCCCTCGTCGGCCTCCCCGGACAGCACCGCGTTGACCACCAGGGACTCCAGGCGGGCGTCCCACGCGCCGCGGGCCTCGGCGGCCTGGGCGTACACCTGGGCGGTCGCGAAGGCGATCTCCCGGGCGTACACGAGCAGGGCCTCGCGCAGGATCGACTCGTCGCCGGGCGCCGCGACCTCGTCGATCGCGGTCTCCATGACCTCGATCGTGGTGCGCACCATCTCGACGGTCTGGCGCAGGGTGATCGCCCGGGTCAGCTCGCGCGGAGCCGTCCCGAAGACGTCGGTGGAGATCGCCTGGGGGGTTTCCGGATGCCGGAACCACTCGGTGAACGCGGCGATGCCGGCCTGGGCGACCAGGCCGATCCAGGACCGGTTCTCCGGCGGCATCGCCCGGTACCACGACAGCGTCTCGTCCATGCGCGCGATGGCGTTGGCGGCGAGCCGGCCGGAGGACTTCTCCAGTCGGCGCAGCGTCGCCGCGTGCGGATGGGCCGGAGCCGGATGCGCGGGGTGGACCACGGGTGAATGCTCACGTTCGGGTTGGGGCACGTGACAAGACTGCCTTATCGGGGCCGCTGCGTGGCGTCCGGTCCCGTCCCGGGCCGCGCCCCGGGGCTACGGTGGCCCTCATGATTGATGTACGCCGAGGCGCGGACCGGTACGAGGGCGGGGAACCGGTGGAGGGGATCACCACCCGGCACGCCTTCTCCTTCGGCCCGCACTACGACCCCGACAACCTGCGGTTCGGCCCGGTCCTGGCGTGCAACGAGGAGAGCCTCGCCCCCGGCGCCGGTTTCGACGAGCACCCCCACAGCCACACCGAGATCGTGACCTGGGTGGCCGAGGGCGAGCTCACCCACCGGGACGCCACGGGCGCCGCGACCCTGGTGCGGCCCGGGGACGTGCAGCACCTGCGCGCGGCGTCCGGGACCCGGCACGTGGAACGCAACGACGGCCCCGGGCCGCTGCGCTTCGTCCAGATGTGGCTGGCCCCGGCCGAGCCGGCCGCGGAGGCCTCGTACACGCTGGTCCGGGGGATCGCCGACAGCACGCCCTACGCCGTGCCCGCCGCCGGGGCCGTCCTGCACGTACGGCGTCCGGGCGCGGGCGAGCGGATCGCCGTACCGGCCGCCGGGCGGGTGTACCTGCACGTCGTACGGGGAGACCTGCGGCTGGACGGCGTGGCCGCCGGCGATGCCGGGCCCGCCACGGATGCCGGGGCCGCCGCCGACGAGGACGGCGCGGAGCTCGGGCCCGGGGACTCGGCGCGGATCACCGGCGAGCCGGAGCTCGAACTGATCGCCGGATCGCCCGCCGAGGTGCTGATCTGGGAGTTCTCGTAGGCCTCAGCGGGTTTTGAGCTCGGCCAGTACCGCGTCGGTGAACGGGGGCCAGGCCTCGACCGCCCACGGCCCGAAGGCGCGGTCCGTCAGCGCCACGCAGGCGGCGCGGGCGTCCGGGTCCACCCACAGGAAGGTCCCGGACTGCCCGAAGTGCCCGAAGGTGCGCGGCGAGGAACCGGCGCCCGTCCAGTGCGGGGCCTTCCCGTCGCGGATCTCCAGGCCGAGGCCCCAGTCGTTGGGGGACTGGTGCCCGTAGCCGGGCAGGACGCCCTTCAGCCCGGGGTGGACCACCGAGGTGGCCTCCGCGACGGTGCGGACGTCCAGCAGCCGGGGCTGCTGGAGCTCGGCGGCGAAGCGCACCAGGTCGGAGACGGTGGAGACGCCGTCCTTGGCGGGAGAGCCCTCCAGGCTGCTCGACGCCATGCCCAGCGGCTCGAAGACGGCCTCGGCCAGGTACGCGGCGAAGGGGATCCCGGTGGCCTTCGCGATGTGGTCGCCGAGCACCTCGAAACCGGCGTTCGAGTACAGCCGGCGCTCCCCGGCGGGGGCCGTCACCCGGTGCTCGTCGAAGGCCAGGCCGCTGGTGTGGGCGAGCAGGTGGCGCACGGTGGAACCCTCGGGCCCTGCCTGCTCGTCCAGCTCGATCGCGCCTTCCTCGTAGGCGACGAGGGCGGCGTAGGCGGTGAGCGGCTTGGTGACGGAGGCCAGCGGGAAGCGGTGGTCCACCGGGCCGTGGGAGCCGAGCACGGTCCCGTCGGAGTCGACCACGGCCGCGGCGGCGGTCGGAACCGGCCAGTTCTCGATGATGCGCAGACTCTGCAAGCTCTCCATGCGGCCGAGGGTACTTGCTTGGAGTGCACTCCAAGGATTTAGCGTGGAGTCATGAGCCTGACCCAGACCCCCCTGCAGACGCAGACGCGGTACACGATCAGCGAGGTCGAGGCACGGACCGGTCTGACCCAGCACACCTTGCGCTGGTACGAGCGGATCGGCCTCATGCCGCACGTGGACCGCTCGCACTCGGGGCAGCGGCGGTTCACCGACAAGGACCTCGACTGGCTGGGCTTCGTCGGCAAGCTGCGCACCACCGGAATGTCGGTGGCGGACATGGTCCGGTACGCGGAACTCGTCCGTGAGGGCCCGCACACCGCCGACGCCCGGCGCGAACTGCTGGAGCGCACGCGCGACGAGGTGCGGACGCGGATCGCGGAACTGACGGACGCGCTCGCGGTGCTGGACTACAAGATCGATACGTATGCGATGTGCACCACCGTCGCGGGAGAGGCAGACCGGACATGACCGGGAACACGGCAGGCAGCACGGCAGGAAACACGGCAGGCAACACGGCGGCGATCGAGCAGGTCGAACTGGGCGCGGGCGGCCCGCTGGTGGGCGTCCAGGGGCTCGGCTGCATGGGCATGAGCGAGTTCTACGGGGACACCGACGAGGCGGCCGCCCGGCAGACCCTGGAAGCGGCGCTGGAGGCCGGGGTCACCCTCTTCGACACCGCCGACGTCTACGGGCGGGGCGCCAACGAGGAGTTCCTCGCCCCGTTCGTGGCCGCGCACCGCGACCGGATCACCCTCGCCACGAAGTTCGCCATAGAGCGGACGGACGACCCGCAGTACCGGGGGATCCGCAACGACCGCGCGTACATCCGCGGCGCGGTGGAGGACAGCCTGCGCAGGCTGGGCACCGAGGTGATCGACCTCTACTACATGCACCGGCGGGATCCGGCCGTCCCGTTCGCCGAGTCGGTGGGCGCGATGGCGGAGCTGGTGAAGGAGGGCAAGGTGCGCCACCTTGGACTCAGCGAGGTGACCGGCGCCGAACTGCGCGAGGCGCACGCGGTGCACCCGATCACGGCGCTCCAGTCGGAGTGGTCGCTGTTCAGCCGGGACGTGGAGCGCAGCGCGGTGGGCGCGGCGGCTGAGCTGGACGTGGCCATCGCGGCGTACTCCCCGCTCGGGCGCGGCTTCCTGACCGGGGCGTTCGCGGACGCGGCGACGGAGCTGACGGCCGGTGACTTCCGGCAGTACCAGCCCCGGTTCACCGGTGACAACGCGAAGGCGAACGCGGCGCTCCTGACCCCCGTACGGGAGATCGCGGCGGCCCGCGGGGCCACGCCGGCCCAGATCGCCCTGGCGTGGGTGCAGCAGCGGGCGGCGGTACACGGCCTCACGGTCGTCCCGATCCCGGGCACCCGCAAGCCCTCCCGCCTCGCGGAGAACACGGCGGCGACCCGCATCACCCTGACGCCCGCGGAACTCTCCCTCCTGGACCCGATCGCCTCCCGGGTCGCGGGCGACCGCTACCCGGACATGAGCTCGACCTCGGCGGCGCGGGAGGGGTAGTCCCTTTCAGCCGTCCGGCGTTTGAGGACCGGGGTCTGGGGCGGAGCCCCAGGGGGTCCGGGCGGAGCCCGGGGAACGGTGGAAGGGCGGGTAGGGGACAGCCCCGCAGGGCCGGGCGGGCACCCCGCAGGGTCAGGCTTCGGCCGTGAAGCGGTCCCGCAGGGCCCGGTACTCGGCGTCCGTGAGGAGCCCCGCACTGTGCAGCTCGGCGAGGTGCTGGATCCGCTCCCAGGTCCGGGGCCCGGACACACCCGCGCCGGAGGCGACCGGCGTCCGCGCCCGCAGAGCTGCAAGCACCGCCGCCGCGAACGGCAGGGACTCGTGCACGGCCCCGTACCCCACCCCGAAGACCGCGGAGGCGAGATCGTGGTCCGGCCGTGGATCACCCGCGCCCTCGCGGGGCAACAGCCGCAGGTGCCCGCCGGGGCGTTCCGGGGACTGCCAGACCAGCCCGGCCAGGGCGGTCAGCGGATACCGCTGGTCGCCCGCCTTCCACTTGGCGCTGGTGGCCCCGGTCCGTGACCAGTGGAAGGTGACGGCGCCGCCGTCGAGGGCGAGCCGGGCGTCGTAGGCCTTCAGCGCGGCCGGCGGCTCCGGGGCGGAGACGAGGAACCGATCGGCCGGTTCGGCCGGCCCCAGCCGCTCGCGCAGGGCCTCGGTGAACTCCGCCGCGCCGACGGAACCGGCGGCTCCGCCCGGCAGCACCAGCCGGTACGGATCGCAGACCTCCCGCAGCTGCCCGGCCGCGGCCTCCATGAGCGGATCGGCTCCCACCCGTACGCGGGCGTGCAGAACCAGGGTGTCCCGCCGCCCCGCGGTCAGGCTCACCCCGGACACCGCCTCCAGGGGGATCCGCCGTTCCCCCAGGGCGTGCCAGAGTCTGGGCGTTCGCATCCCCCGTGCGAAGCGGATGATGAGCGAGTTCGTGGTGCGGTCGAACTCCCAGACGGCATGGTTTCCGGCCAGTACGTCACCCATGCGGCACATCGTAAAGGGACGCACCCCCGTGCGTCCCCCCGCTGTGAGGTCCGATTTCGGGTCGGCCGACCGGGTCAGGGCCGTTCGTCCCGGATGTTCAGCGCCGGCAGGTGTCGTCCCCGGCCGCGCACACCGTGGAACCGAACGCCCCGGTTCCGATTTTGGCGAAGTTGTCCAGGGATTCGGTCCCTGGCTCGAAGTAGCCGGTGTGGCTCTTGGCTCCGGCCGCCGACAGGACCCGCGCGCCGAACTCCCCGGAGACCGGGTCCGCGCCGTGGCCCAGGCCTCCGAACTCCAGGTGGGGCACGTCGGCGATCCAGTCACCGGCGTCCCGCATCGCCCACACCCGCGCCGCGGTGCCCAGCTCGGCGGCGTTCGCGACGCGCATCCCGGGGCTGCCCGCCACCACGATGTCCGTGACCTGCGGCGGCAGTTCGTGCGCCGCCACCCCGCACACCACCGAACCGTAGCTGTGGCAGAACAGCGCCACGCTCGCCCGCCCCGGCAGCGCCGCGGTCAGCGAGCGCAGCCGGGCCGCGCCGTCCACCGCGAGGCGCCCGGTCGCCGCGTCCATGCCGACGCCGGTCGGGGCGGTGTAGCCGGCCCAGGCGATGACCGCGGTCCGGCTGCCCGGGGCCGCCGTGCGCTCGGCCGCGTACAGGGACTCGGCCATGCCGACGGGCGCCGTCAGGCGGCGCACGGTCCGCTCGAAGGTGAGGGCGTCGGTGTCGACGCCGGGGACGACCACCGAGACCCGGCGGGCCTCGCCGAGGTCGCCGAAGACCTCGGCGACGAGGCCGCTGCCGGTGGGGTCGAAGACGAGGATCTGCCGGCCGGACTCGGCGAGGGACTCGAAGCGGTGGGCGCGCCGGGCGGCGGTGGCCCGGTCGGAGGGGGCCAGCGTGATGTCGTGCGAGCGGGTGTCCTCTACCCGCACGGCCTGCTTCAGGGCCATCCGGTTGGCCCGGTAGCGGACGCCTGGCGGTACGCCGTCGAGATTGCCGACCACCAGCGGGTGGCCCTCGGTGAGCCGGGCGCGCTGGGCGCCGTCGAGGCTCGCGAAGAAACGTGCCACCACGGGGGCCGGGGCGTCCGCGGCGGGCAGCGCCCGGCCTTCGAAGCGCGCCGCGGCCCAGGAGGCGAGCGCGGCCTCGCGCGGGGAGGGATCGCTCGCGGGACGGTAGACGGCCGTCCAGCCCGTGGTCGCGAGCATCAGGAAGACCACCGTCAGCGCGAGCAGGGCGCGCAGGGCGGCCGGGCGCGCGGGGGCGTCGGCGGAGTGGGTGTGGGCGGGGCCGGGCAGGTTCACTGCGCCCAGCCTAGGAGACCGTTGCGGGTGCCTGCGCGCCGGGTGACGGGAGTCACCGCCGACCGTGGGACGCGCCGCCGCCGGGTGCTCCCGTACGGGACCCCGCGCGCGGGCGCCGTGACCCGTACGCGGCTTTCGCCCGGACTTGGGCCCGGCTCCGCCCCGTCGGACGGCAACCGCGCCGGTCAGACGGGGCGCCGCCAGTCCGCGCCCAGCGCCGGACCGATCTGGTCGAGGTAGGCCTCGGTCATCCGCCGGATGGCGGCCACGCTGGTGTCCTCGCCCTGTCCCCAGAGCCGGCCGGTGACGCGCATCACGCCCGTGAACGCGGCCACCGCCACCCGCGGGCGCGGGTCGGCGTCCACGTCGAGGCCCTCGCGCTCGGCTATCAGCCGGGCGATCCGCTCCTCCAGCTCGGTGGAGCGGCGCAGGTGCACGGCGAGCAGCGCCGGGGTGGACTCGATCAGCCGGTAGCTGCGCATGTACAGGTCGAGCGGGACCAGGTCCGAAATGGCTTCTTCGACGGTGTCCCAGGCGGCGAGCACGGCCGAGCGCATCGCCTCGAAGGGGCCCTCGGCGGGCGGGCGGGCGTGCAGCGCCGCGACGAAGTGCGATTCGACCAGGTCTTGGACGGCGAAGGCGACCTCTTCCTTGTTGGCGAAGTACCGGAAGAAGGTGCGCTGGGAGACGTCGACGGCGTCGGCGATCTCGTCGACGGTCGTCTCCTCGTACCCCTGGGCGATGAAGAGGAGGAGGGCCGCGCGCAGGAGGGCGTCGCGCGTGCGCTGTTTCTTGCGTTCGCGCAGTCCGGCCGGCGGTGCGGGCGCGGGCCGCTGATCGGTCATCACGGCGGTCAGGGTACCTGTGACCGACCTGACAGTGACTGTCTGACGAAGCGGTCTGTGAAGTGTCAGTCGCTGTCACTAACCTGTCCGCATGACTAGTCAGATCACCGTCGACGGCGGGGACGCACTCTCGCTGACCAAGGAACCGGACCCCTCGCCGGTCCGCACGGGCCTCCGGGGCCACCCGTGGCTCACGCTGTTCGCCGTCGCGATCGGCGTCATGATGGTCACCCTCGACGGCACGATCGTCGCCGTCGCCAACCCGGCCATCCAGAAGGACCTCGGCGCCTCGCTCGCCGACGTCCAGTGGATCACCAACGGCTACCTGCTCGCCCTCGCCGTCTCCCTCATCACCGCGGGCAAGCTCGGCGACCGCTTCGGCCACCGCCAGACCTTCCTCATCGGCATCGCCGGCTTCGCCGTCTCCTCGGCGGCCATCGGCCTCTCCGGCGGCGTCGAGCTCGTCATCGGCTTCCGCGTCGCCCAGGGCGTCTTCGGCGCGCTGCTGATGCCCGCCGCACTGGGCCTGCTGCGGGCGACCTTCCCGGCCGAGAAGCTCAACATGGCCATCGGCATCTGGGGCATGGTCATCGGCGCCTCGACCGCCGCCGGGCCGATCGTCGGCGGCCTGCTCGTCGAGAACGTGAGCTGGCAGTCCGTCTTCTTCATCAACGTGCCCGTCGGCATCGTCGCGCTCGCCTTCGGCCTGTTCATCCTGGTCGACCACCGGGCCGAGAACGCCCCGCGCTCCTTCGACGTCCTGGGCATCCTGCTGCTGTCGGCCGGGATGTTCTCGCTGATCTGGGCGCTGATCAAGGCCTCCGAATGGGGCTGGGGCGACACGAAGACCCTCGCCTTCCTCGGCGGGTCCGTCGTGTGCTTCGTGGCCTTCGCCCTCTGGGAGAACTTCGTCTCCGAGCCGCTGATCCCGCTCGGGATGTTCCGCTCGCTGCCGCTGTCCGCGGGCACCGTGCTGATGGTGCTGATGGCCTTCGCCTTCATGGGCGGGCTGTTCTTCGTCACCTTCTACCTGCAGAACGTCCACGGCATGAGCCCCGTCGACAGCGGCCTGCACCTGCTTCCGCTGACCGGCATGATGATCGTCGGATCGCCGCTGGCGGGCCTCGCCATCACCAAGGTCGGCCCGCGGCTGCCGCTCGTCGCCGGCATGGTCGCCACCGCCGCCGCCTGCTTCGGGATGTCCCAGCTGACCCCGGGCACCTCCACCCTCACCATGTCGCTCTGGTTCGCCCTGATGGGCCTCGGACTCGCGCCCGTCATGGTCGGCGCCACCGAGGTCATCGTCGGCAACGCCCCGCTGGAGCTCTCGGGCGTGGCCGGCGGGCTCCAGCAGGCCGCCATGCAGGTCGGCGGCAGCCTGGGCACCGCCGTGCTCGGCGCGGTCATGGCGAGCAAGGTCGGCAGCGTCTTCGAGGACAACTGGGCCGGGGCCGGGCTGCCCCCGCTCACCCCGGAGCAGGCGGACCTCGCGGAGAAGGGCATCCAGGTCGGCATAGCCCCGGTCCCGCCGGAGGCTCCGGAGCAGCTCGCGGCGACCATCACGGGCGTCGCGCACGACACGTTCGTGTCGGGGATGAGCACGGCCTTCACCGTCGCGGGCGTGGTCGCGGTGCTCGCCGCGGTCGTGGCCGGCTTCACGAAGCGCGGCGAGAACGCCGCGGCGGGCGCGGGCGCGGCCCACATCTAGCCCCGCCCGGGCGGCATCGAGCCCCGCCCAGGCGGCATCCAGCTCCGCGCAAGCGGCATCCAGCCCCGCCCAGGCGGCCCGCCCGGGCACGGTGTCCCGCTGACTCCGTGTCCCGGCCGGGCGGCCGCGGCGGTTCCACGGCGGTCCCGGAGGCGTCAACTCCGGGGCCGCCACAGCCCCGTCGGGAGGTTCCGGCGGGGCTGTCGCCTATCCGGGTGGACCCGCTCGCGGCCTCTTCCGCCGGGACGTCCGCGCAGGTCAGCGTGGTGTCGACGGAGCTCCGGAAACGGTCCGGGGCCCGTACGTCCACCAGGAGTTGACCCGTCATGCGTACGTGGAGCACGACTTTCGTATCGGCCGCCGTCCTTGCCGCCACCCTGCTGATCCCGGGCACCGCCGGCTCCGCGCACGCCGCGGGCAACGGACCGGGGAAGGGCCGGGCCGCCGGACCGCCGACGCTCGGGGCCTGTGCCACCGGGCAGCTGTGCTTCTGGGCGAAGCCGGAGTTCAAGGGCGCCCGCAGGACCCACGAGCTCAGCACCCTCGACATCAACAGCTGTACCGCCCTGCCCGCCGGGACCACCGCCCAGTCCCTCACCAACCGGACCGGCCGCCCGGTCACCACCTACCAGTCGGCCGAGTGCGCCGAGACGGGCGAGTTCCAGACCTACCCGGGCGACGGGGTGTGGCTGCCCCAGTCCCCCTACCAGGTCAGGGCGTTCAAGGTGTGGGAGCGCTGACGGCGCCGCCACCCGCCTGGACCGGCCCGCCCTGGACGCCGACCCCGGCGCCCGGGGCGGGGTCCCCGACCGCCCCGACGCCTCCGGCGGCCCTGCCCGCCCCGCCGAGGCGGGCGACCTCGGCGCGCAGCGCCCGTACCTCCGCCGTCAGTTCGGTGATCGCCGCCGTCTGGGCGCGCTCCACCAGGTCGTCGCGCTCGAAGCGGGAGATGAACCAGGCCGCGATGTTGGCGGTCACCACACCCAGCAGCGCGATCCCGGACAGCATCAGCCCCACCGCCAGCAGCCGTCCGAGTCCGGTGGTGGGGGAGTGGTCCCCGTAGCCGACCGTCGTCATCGTGGTCACCGACCACCACAGCGCGTCCCCGAGGTTCTTGATGTTGCCGTTGGGGGCGTCCCGCTCCACGCTCAGCACCGCCAGCGAGCCGAACATCAGCAGCCCGACCACCGAGCCCGCCACGTACGTGGTGAGCCGGATCTGCGGGGCCATCCGGGCCCGCCGGCCCACCAGCATCAGGGTGGACACCACCCGCAGCAGCCGCAGCGGCTGGATCATCGGCAGCACCACCGCCGCCAGGTCCAGCCAGTGGGTCCGTACGAAGGCCCGCTTCGAGTGCGCCAGGCCCAGCCGCATCAGGTAATCGGCGGCGAAGGCGGCCCACACCACCCATTCGGCGTGCTTGCAGGCGCCGTGCACCGCGGCGCTCGCGTCGGGCAGCACGATGGGCACGGCGTAGGCCACGGCGAACCCCAGCGCGAGCACCAGCAGCGGCGTCTGCGTCCGGTGCTCCCACCGGGCCTGGGGAGAAGGTTGCTTCATGCGGAGCATCGTAGGGAACGCGTAAGGGGCGCCGGGACAGGTGTCCCGGCGCCCCTTACGCAAGAGTGACGGCTACGCGTCGCCCCCGGCCGCGCCCGGGTCGGCCGCCCGGACGTCCAGCAGCTGGTACCGGTCGATCGCCTGCTTCAGCGCCGAGCGGTCGATCTTGCCCTCCTTGGCCAGCTCGGTCAGCACCGAGAGGACCACCGACTGCGCGTCGATGTGGAAGAAGCGCCGGGCCGCGCCCCGCGTGTCCGCGAAGCCGAAGCCGTCCGCGCCCAGCGAGGTGTACGTGCCCGGGACCCAGCGCGAGATCTGGTCCGGGACCGCCCGCATCCAGTCGGAGACGGCCACGAACGGACCCTCCGCGCCGGACAGCTTGCTCGTCACGTACGGGACGCGCTGCTCCTCCTCCGGGTGGAGCAGGTTGTGCTCCTCCACGGCGACGGCCTCGCGGCGCAGCTCGTTCCAGGAGGTCGCCGACCAGACGTCCGCCTTGACGTTCCACTCCTCGGCCAGGATCCGCTGCGCCTCCAGCGCCCACGGCACCGCCACGCCCGAGGCCATGATCTGCGCCCCGACGGCTCCCGAGGTGCCCTGGGAGATCCGGTGGATGCCCTTGAGGATCCCGTCCACGTCCACGCCGGCCGGCTCGGCCGGGTGCTGGATGGGCTCGTTGTAGACCGTCAGGTAGTAGAAGACGTCCTCGGCGTCGGGGCCGTACATGCGCCGCAGACCGTCCCGGACGATGTGCGCGATCTCGTACCCGTACGCCGGGTCGTACGCCACACAGCCCGGGTTCGTCGACGCCAGCAGCTGGGAGTGGCCGTCGGCGTGCTGCAGGCCCTCACCCGTCAGGGTGGTCCGGCCGGCGGTCGCGCCGAGGACGAAACCGCGGGCCAGCTGGTCCGCCATCTGCCAGAACTGGTCACCCGTGCGCTGGAATCCGAACATCGAGTAGAAGACGTAGACCGGGATCAGCGGCTCGCCGTGCGTGGCGTACGCCGAACCCGCGGCGATCAGCGAGGCCGTGCAGCCCGCCTCCGAGATGCCGTCGTGCAGCATCTGGCCGGTCGGGGACTCCTTGTACGCGAGCAGCAGGTCGCGGTCGACCGCCTCGTACTGCTGGCCCAGCGGGTTGTAGATCTTGGCGCTCGGGAAGAACGCGTCCATGCCGAAGGTGCGGTACTCGTCGGGGGCGATCAGCACGAAGCGCTTGCCGATCTCCTTGTCCCGCATGAGGTCCTTCAGGATGCGGACGAAGGCCATGGTGGTGGCGATCGACTGCTGGCCCGAGCCCTTCTTGGCCGCCGCGTACGTGGCGTCGCCCGGCAGCTGGAGCGGCTTCGCGCGCACCACGCGCGTCGGCACGTAGCCGCCGAGCGCGCTGCGGCGGTCGTGCATGTACTGGATCTCGGGGGAATTGCGGCCCGGGTGGTAGTACGGCGGCGCGCCGTCCTCCAGCTGGGCGTCCGTGATCGGGATGTGCAGCCGGTCGCGGAAGCGCTTGAGGTCGTCGGCCGTCAGCTTCTTCATCTGGTGGGTCGCGTTGCGGCCCTCGAAGTTCGGGCCGAGGGTCCAGCCCTTGACCGTCTGCGCCAGGATCACCGTCGGCTGGCCCTTGTGGGCCTTGGCCGCCGCGTACGCCGCGTAGACCTTCTTGTGGTCGTGACCGCCGCGGCCCAGGTGCTGGATCTGCTGGTCGGTCATGTTCTCGACCATCGCCCGCAGCCGGTGGTCGCCGCCGAAGAAGTGGTCGCGGATGTACGCGCCCGTCTCGGTGGCGTACGTCTGGAACTGGCCGTCAGGGGTGGTGTTCAGCTTGTTGACCAGGATGCCGTCGCGGTCCTGGGCCAGCAGCGGGTCCCAGGAGCGGTCCCAGATCAGCTTGATGACGTTCCACCCGGCGCCGCGGAACTGCGACTCCAGCTCCTGCATGATCTTGCCGTTGCCGCGGACCGGGCCGTCGAGGCGCTGCAGGTTGCAGTTGACGACGAAGGTCAGGTTGTCCAGGTGCTCGCGGGCCGCGATGGAGAGCTGGCCGAGCGACTCGGGCTCGTCCATCTCGCCGTCGCCCAGGTACGCCCAAACGTGTGACTTGGAGGTGTCCGCGATCCCGCGGGCCTCCATGTACCGGTTCATCCGGGCCTGGTAGATCGCACCGAGCGGGCCGAGGCCCATCGAGACGGTCGGGAACTCCCAGAAGTCCGGCATGAGCCGCGGGTGCGGATAGCTGGAGAGGCCGTACGGGGCCTTCGACTTCTCCTGGCGGAACGCGTCGAGCTGCTGCTCGGAAAGCCGGTCCAGCAGGTAGGCGCGGGCGTAGATGCCGGGCGAGGCGTGGCCCTGGAAGAAGATCTGGTCGCCGCCGTCGCCCTCGTCCTTGCCCCGGAAGAAGTGGTTGAAGCCCACGTCGTAGAGCGAGGCGGAGGAGGCGAAGGTGGCGATGTGCCCGCCGACGCCGATGCCCGGGCGCTGGGCGCGCGAGACCATGACGGCCGCGTTCCACCGGGTGGCGTTGAGGACCTTGCGCTCGATCTCCTCGTTGCCGGGGAAGAAGGGCTCGTCCTTGGTGGCGATCGTGTTGACGTAGTCCGTGGAGCGCATCTCGGGCACGGCCACGCGCTTCTCGCGGGCCCGCTCCATGAGCCGCAGCATCAGGTAGCGGGCGCGCTCACGGCCGCGCTCGTCGACGGCCGCGTCCAGGGAGTCGAGCCACTCCTGCGTCTCTTCCGGATCGAAGTCCGGTACCTGACTCGGCAGGCCACCAATGATGATCGGATTGCGATCGGATGCGGAAGCCACGCTGTTCCTTCGCTGTCGGGGGAGTCGTGCCTTGAGTCTCGCCGCCTCCCATGGTCTTACGCTCGGCTGAAATCGTCATCTTTACCGTTGGGTAATCCCTTGAGGTGGCGGGATTGTGCTGGCTGCGGCGACGACAACGCCCAAACCGCAACCTTACGCCCATGTCGATCACCCTCTTCGCAAGGCCGTTCGTCCCTCAAACAGGTGCGAAAGTCCCGAGGCCGTGCCGAATGAGGTGGAATGGTGTGGGATGAATCACCGGGGGTACATGCGGAAGGGCTGAAAGTTGCGGCGAGACGGCCGCAATCGTCACCGTTTCGACGGTCTCGGCGGCCGGGTACTTGCGCGATCCGCCGCGCCCGTGTGGACTACGCCCATGCTGCGCGTACGCGCGCCGCCGAAGAACATTCACCGAACATGAGCAGGAGGCACCCCGTGAGCGCGACCGCGGACCACGCGGAGAACCTGGCCGCCAGGCTGGGTTTCCAGTCCGAACAGGTGGTCCAGGAAATCGGCTTCGACGACGACGTCGATCAGGACTTCCGTGATGCCCTAGAGGATCACGTCACCGAACTCGTCGATGAGGACTACGACGATGTCGCAGACGCGGTTCTGCTGTGGTTCCGGGAGGACGACGGCGACCTGACGGACGCCCTGGTCGACGCGACCGAGCTGGTCGAGGACGGCGCACTGATCCTTCTGGTGACCCCCAAGACCGGCAAGGACGGTTTTGTCGAGGCCAGTGACATCAGCGAGGCCGCCGAGACCGCCGGCCTCTCGCTGGCGAAGGGTCTCCCCGTCGGCAAGGAGTGGACCGCCACCAAGCTGGCGACTCCGAAGACGGCCAAGTCCAAGCGCTGAGCCGCGCCCCGCAGTCATGCGGACACACGCACCCCGCCCGCCGGAAGCTTTCCGGTGGGCGGGGTGCGTGCGTTTCGCGGGCGGGCCGGAGCAGACGCGCGGGGGGACCCATAAGGTGAGATCACCCGAACAGCCCAACGCAGGGATGCGGGACGAAGGGATGCGACAGATGGCGATCGAGGTCGGCAGCAAGGCCCCGGACTTCGAGCTCAAGGACAACCACGGCAGGGTGGTGCGGCTCTCCGACTTCCGGGGGGAGAAGGCCGTCGTGCTGCTCTTCTACCCCTTCGCCTTCACCGGCGTCTGCACCGGCGAGCTCTGCGAGCTGCGCGACCAGCTGCCGCGCTTCCAGAACGACGACGTGCAGCTCCTCGCCGTCTCCAACGACTCCGTACCGACCCTGCGCGTCTTCGGCGAGCAGGAGGGGCTGGAGTACCCGCTGCTGTCGGACTTCTGGCCGCACGGGGAGGCCTCCCGGGCCTACGGGGTCTTCGACGAGGAGAAGGGCTGCGCGGTGCGCGGCACCTTCGTCATCGACCGCGAGGGCGTCGTGCGCTGGACCGTCGTCAACGGGCTGCCCGACGCGCGTGACCTGAACGAGTACATCAAGGCCCTCGACAGCCTCTAGTCCGTGCCGCAGGCTCATGGGCACGGTGCCGGCAGGCACGCGGGCCCGTTCGCCTGGAATAAGCCCGTACAGGCGGGAACCCGTCACTAGGATCGAAACGTTGATCCGGTAGCAACCGCACGACGGGGCACCGCCCCACACAAAACCTTATGGAGGACCCGTGGGAGTCAGCCTCAGCAAGGGCGGCAACGTCTCGCTGACCAAGGCCGCGCCGAACCTGACGGCGGTCATCGTCGGACTGGGCTGGGACGCTCGCACCACCACCGGTGTCGACTTCGACCTCGACGCCAGCGCGATCCTGACCAACGACCAGGGCAAGGTCGCCAGCGACGCGAACTTCGTCTTCTTCAACAACCTGAAGAGCCCCGACGGCTCGGTCGAGCACACCGGTGACAACACCACCGGTGAGGGCGAGGGCGACGACGAGGCGATCAAGGTCAACCTCGCCGGCGTCCCCGCCGACGTGGCCAAGATCGTCTTCCCGGTCTCGATCTACGAGGCCGAGAGCCGTCAGCAGAGCTTCGGCCAGGTCCGCAACGCGTACATCCGCGTCGTGAACCAGGCCGACAACGCCGAGCTCGCCCGCTACGACCTGTCGGAGGACGCCTCGACCGAGACCGCCATGGTCTTCGGCGAGCTCTACCGCAACGGTGCGGAGTGGAAGTTCCGCGCCATCGGCCAGGGCTACGCCTCGGGCCTGCGCGGCATCGCGCAGGACTTCGGCGTCAACGTCTGATCCTGCTCCGCCCGAGCAGTCGTTCCATCCGTCCGGCGCCGTGCACTCGTGTGTACGGCGCCGGACCGGCTTTACGGCCCCACCGCCGTACCGCGTACCGTCACACCGCCGTACCCCGTCACACCGCCGTACGGCCGCTTCGTCGTATCACCACACCGCCACATCGCCACCGTCGTCCGGGGAGGACCACAACATGGGCGTCACACTCGCCAAGGGGGGCAATGTCTCCCTCTCCAAAGCCGCACCGAACCTCACCCGGGTTCTCGTAGGCCTCGGATGGGACGCGCGCTCGACCACGGGCGCCGACTTCGACCTCGATGCCAGCGCACTGCTGTGCAACAACGGCAGGGTGCTCGGGGACGAGTACTTCGTCTTCTACAACAACCTGAAGAGCCCCGAGGGCTCCGTCGAACACACGGGGGACAACCTCACCGGCGAGGGTGAAGGGGACGACGAGTCGATCATCATCGACCTCACCAAGGTCCCGGCCGGCGTGGACAAGATCGTCTTCCCGGTCTCGATCCACGAGGCCGAAGCCCGCCGGCAGAGCTTCGGCCAGGTCAGCAATGCGTTCATCCGGGTGGTGAACGAGGCGGACGGCCAGGAGCTGGCCCGCTACGACCTCTCCGAGGACGCCTCCAGCGAGACCGCGATGATCTTCGGCGAGGTCTACCGGTACGGGGGCGAATGGAAGTTCCGTGCGGTGGGGCAGGGGTACGCGTCGGGGCTCCGCGGCATCGCTCTAGACTTCGGGGTCAACGTTTCGTAAAGCCGTACAACACGATGGGATGCCAGTGGTTCTGAAAACCTTCGGCTGGTCGTTCGCAGTCACTGCGCTCGGACTGGTCGCAGCGGTGCTCTACGGGGGGTGGGAGGCCTTCGGGGTCGTTGCGATCCTGACCATCCTTGAGATCTCGCTGTCCTTCGACAATGCGGTGGTCAACGCCGGAATCCTGAAGAAGATGAATGCCTTCTGGCAGAAGATCTTCCTCACCGTCGGTGTTCTCATCGCCGTGTTCGGCATGCGCCTGGTCTTCCCGATCGTGATCGTGGCGATCAGCGCCAAGATCGGGCCGATCGACGCCGTCGACCTCGCGGTGTCCGAGCCCGAGCACTACAAGCAGCTCGTCACGGACGCCCACCCGTCCATCGCCGCCTTCGGTGGCATGTTCCTGCTGATGATCTTCCTCGACTTCATCTTCGAGGACCGGGACATCAAGTGGCTCGCGTGGCTGGAGCGTCCGCTCGCCAAGCTCGGCAAGATCGACATGCTGTCGGCGTGCATCGCGCTGATCGTCCTGGTCGTCACCGCGATGACCTTCGCCGTCAACGCCCACCAGCACGGCGGCGTGCACGTGGACAAGGCGCAGACCGTCCTGATCTCCGGCATCCTCGGCCTGATCACCTACATGATCGTCGGCGGCCTCTCCGGCTACTTCGAGAACAAGCTGGAGGAAGAGGAGGAGCACGAACACGAGTTGGAGGAAGAGGCGAAGAAGAGCGGCAAACCCGTCTCGGTCGTCGCCATGGCCGGCAAGGCCGCGTTCTTCATGTTCCTCTACCTCGAAGTCCTCGACGCCTCCTTCTCCTTCGACGGGGTCATCGGCGCCTTCGCCATCACCAGCGACATCGTGATCATGGCGCTCGGCCTCGGCATCGGTGCCATGTACGTCCGTTCGCTGACGGTCTACCTGGTCCGCCAGGGCACCCTCGACGACTACGTCTACCTGGAGCACGGCGCCCACTACGCCATCGGCGCGCTCGCCGTCATCCTGCTCGTCACCATCCAGTACGAGATCAACGAGGTCATCACCGGCCTGGTCGGCGTCGTCCTGATCGGATGGTCCTTCTGGTCCTCGGTGCGCCGCAACAAGCGCCTGGAACTGGAGGGTTCCACCGCCGAGGCATGATCGCGGCGGTAATGCGGAACGCTCAAGTGCGGGGCGGTCCGGAGGGTCCACGGACCCACCGGACCGCCCCGTCCGCATGTCGGGACAACGGCGTGCCGGCAGGGGACCGAGCGCGCCAAGGGACAAGGGGGTTGTGGGGAATGGGATTCTTCGACGGCATCAGGGGCAGTCGCGGCACGCAGTTCCAGTCGGGCAGTGCCTCGTCGAACGCGATCGAGCTGACCAAACGCCATCCGACGGTATCGCTCACCAAACAGGGGGCGGTGCACGGCAATCTGCGCGTGAACCTCTCCTGGCGGATGCGCACCTCGGACATAGGCGGCCGCAGCGCCGGCCAGAGCGGGCAGCTGTTCCGGCATCCGTTCAAGCTGTTCAAACCGGACATGGTGCAGGCGCACACCCAGGGCATGGTCAACGTCGACCTCGACATCGGCTGCCTCTACGAGCTGACCGACGGAACCAGGGGCGTCGTCCAGCCGCTGGGGAACCTGCACGGGGACATCAACAGCCCGCCGTACGTGAAGCTCAGCGGGGACGACCGGTTCGGGGCGCCCTCCGGGGAGACGATCTTCGTCAATCTCGACCACGCCGAGGAGATCAAACGGCTCCTGGTCTTCGTCTACATCTACGACCAGACCCCGGCCTTCGACCGGACGCACGCCCTGGTCACCCTCTACCCGATCACCGGGCCGCGCATCGAGATCCCCCTGGAGGAGCGCCACCCGCACGCCCGCTCCTGCGCGGTCGTCTCCCTGGAGAACGTCAAGGGAGAACTGATCGTGCGGCGCGAGGTCACCTTCGTGTACGGGTTCCAGGCCGAGCTGGACCGGCTGTACGGGTGGGGCCTCCAGTGGGGGCGGGGCTACAAGACCAAGACCTGACGGGGCCGGCCGGGACGCCCGGGCAGCCCAGGGGACCCGGGCCGGCCGTACGGACCGGGCAGCCCCGTACCGCCGCCGGTCACCGGCGGATGAACTGCGGGCCCTGCGCGGGCAGCCGGAAGGACGGGTCCCCGCCCGGAGCCGGCACCGGCACCGGGGCCTGCGCCACCGGCTGCGGATAGCCGTAGGCGGGCTGCGCGACCGGCGGGGCCTGGGTGGGCGGCGCCGGGGTCGCGGGGGAGGCCTGTCCCGGTCCCTGGGGCTGTCCCTGACCCGGTCCCTGGCCCTGTTCGTGGGCCTCGGGGGCGTTCTCGTCCACGGAGATCCCGTGGTCGGTGGCCAGCCCGACGAGCCCGTTGGAGTAGCCCTCGCCGAGCGCGCGGAACTTCCACGCGTCCGCCCGCCGGTACAGCTCGCCGCAGATCAGCGCCGTCTCGGCGCCCGTCTCCGGCCGCACGTCGAAGTAGGCCAGCGGTTCGGAGCCGCCGGTCGCGGTGGCGTCGTAGAGCAGGATCCGCAGGTCGTGGACCCGCTCGAAGGGGACGTCCTCGGCGGAGGCGACGACGAGGATCCGGTCCACGGCCGGGGTGACGGCCCGCAGGTCCGCCTGGACGGCGTCGGTGATCCCGTCGCCGAGCTGCTTCTTCCCGAGCCGCCAGACGGCCCCGGAGGGGTGGCGGGGCTGGTTGTAGAAGACGAAGTCCTCGTCCGAGCGCACGCGCCCGTCCGCCCCCACGAGCAGCGCGGAGGCGTCCACGTCGGGCACGTCGGGCCCCGCGGTCCAGCGCAGCACCGCGCGGACCGCCAAGGCGGCCACGGGGATGTTGGAGCCCTTCTGCATCGCGTGCGTCATGGCGGTCATCCTGCCCTCCCGGGCGGGACCGGGACAATGCGGCCCCCCGTAGACCTTGTCCGGATCGCGAGACCTGGGCATGGTGCAAGAGGGTTACCTGGATTTCATGTGCTTGAGGAATTTTTGACTCACGTTCGTACGTACTATTACCGGCCACGCTAGAACGGCCGCCGAGCCAGTACGGGGGAAGCACATGCGTCACTTCGGGCATATTTCGCCCACCGTCCGCAAGGACCTCTTCCACCAGGAGCCGGCGGAGTTCACCGCCGCCTCCCCCTCCGCCACGCTCGCGGCCGCCCTGGGCGCCACGCTCTACAGCCCGGCCACCCGGCCCCAGCTCGCGCGCGACATCCGCAAGCAGGCCGGCCTCGGAGTCGTCTCCATGGTCCTCTGCCTGGAGGATTCCATCAGCGACGCCGACGTGGCCGGGGGCGAGGAGAACCTCGTACGCCAGTTCGCCGCCCTCCACGAGGACCCGGCGGAGCTCCCGCTGCTCTTCATCCGCGTCCGGGAACCCGAGCAGATCCCCGACCTGGTGCACCGGCTCGGCGGCTCCGCGGCGCGGCTGGCCGGATTCGTGCTTCCCAAGTTCAGCGAGAGCCGGGGCATCGCCTTCCTCGACGCCGTCGCGCAGGCGGAGGCCGCGAGCGGACAGCCGCGGCTGTACGCCATGCCCGTCCTGGAGACCCCCGAGCTGCTCCACCTGGAAACCCGGGTCGAGGCCCTCGCCGGGATCTCCCGCACGGTCAACAAGTACCGCGAGCGGGTCCTGGCGCTCCGCCTCGGCGTGACGGACTTCTGCTCCGCCTACGGGCTGCGCCGCACCCCCGACATGACCGCCTACGACGTGCAGATCGTCGCCGGGGTGATCGCCGACGTGGTCAACGTGCTCAGCCGCGCCGACGGCACCGGCTTCACCGTGACCGGGCCCGTCTGGGAGTACTTCCGCAGCCAGCAGCGGCTCTTCAAGCCGCAGCTGCGCCGCAGCCCCTTCCTGGAGGAGGGCGTCGAGGAGCTGCGCACCGCGCTGATCGAGCACGACCTGGACGGACTGCTGCGCGAGATCGAGCTCGACCGGGCCAACGGGCTGCTGGGCAAGACCTGCATCCACCCCGCCCACGTCACCCCGGTCCACGCGCTCTCGGTGGTGTCGCACGAGGAGTTCAGCGATGCTCAAGACATCCTGCGCCCCGAGAGCGGGGGCGGCGGAGTGATGCGTTCCGTCTACACGAACAAGATGAACGAGGTGAAGCCCCACCGGGCCTGGGCCGAGCGCACCATGCTGCGCGCCGAGGTCTTCGGTGTGGCGAAGGAGGAGGTCGGCTTCGTCGATCTCCTCACGGCCGGACTCCAGGTCTGAGTGGGCCGTTGACTGCGAAGAAGGGCAAGAAGATCGAAGCGGTGTGGTCGGGAACGTGGGTCGCGGACCGGCTGGGCGTGAGCCTGGAGGACGGTACGGGTGACGGCCCGCGGCTGGACGAGCTGCTCGGGCTCGCGCTGCGGCGCAACCCCAAGCGGGCCCACCTGCTCGTCTCGCAGGTGCTGGGCAAGCACGTCCCGCAGTCCCCGGCCACCGTGTACGCCGCCGGGTACGGGCTCGGCGAGCGGGTCCGGGAGCTGCTGGGCGAGGCGGAGGCGGCCTCCGCCGTGGTCCTGGGCTACGCGGAGACCGCGACCGGGCTGGGCCACTGCGTGGCCGACGGCCTGGGCAGCGCCCCGTACCTGCACTCCACCCGCCGCCCGGTGCCCGGCGTGGAGGCCGCCGGCGGCTTCGAGGAGGCGCATTCGCACGCCACCTCGCACCTGCTGCTGCCCGAGGACCCGAAGCTGCTGGCGGGCGTGGGCCCGCTGGTCCTCGTCGACGACGAGTTCTCCACCGGCAACACCGTCCTGAACACCATCGCCGACCTCCACGCCCGCCACCCGCGCGCCCACTACGTGGTCGTCGCCCTGGTCGACATGCGCTCCGCGGCCGACCGCGACCGCCTCGACGCGTTCGCCGAGCAGCTGGGCGCCCGCGTGGACCTCATAGCCCTGGCCTCGGGCACGGTCTCCCTCCCGGAGGGGGTCCTGGCGAAGGGCCAGGCGCTGGTGGAGCAGTACGAGGAAATCCAGCCCCTGCGGCGTTTGAGCAGCGGGGTCCGGGGCGGCGCCCCGGCAGACGGCCCGCACCCGATCACCCGCGTGGAACTGGACTGGCCGGCCCGAATACCCGACGGCGGACGCCACGGCTTCACCCCCGCGCACCGCGCGGCCTTGGAGGCGGCGCTGCCCGCCATGGCGGACCGGCTCAAGTCCGCGCTCGGCGAGGACCCCGCCCCCGCCAGGGTCCTCGTACTCGGCAACGAGGAGCTGATGTACGCCCCGCTGCGCCTCGCGCAGGCCCTGGAGGCGTCCGGCGCGGCGGCCGAGGTCCGCTTCTCCACCACCACCCGCTCGCCGGTGCTCGCCGTGGACGACCCCGGCTACGCCATCCGCACCCGGCTGGTCTTCCCCGCCCACGACGACCCGGCCGACGGCCCCGGAGACCGGTACGCGTACAACGTCGCCCGTACGACCGGCACCGGCACCGGCACCGGCACCGGCGCCGACGTGGACGCCGGCTTCGACGCCGTGGTCGCCGTCGTGGACTCCGCCGGGGACACCGCGGAGCTCCGTACCGGCCTGCTCGCGGCCCTCGCACCGCACACCGGCCGGGTCCTGCTGGCGGTCATACCTTCGTACGTACCCGACCGGCAGGAGCCGATCATGACCGAGCCCCTCCCCGAGCTTCTCCCCGAGCCACTGCGAGGGCCCGCCTTCTCCTCCTACGCCGCCGAGGACGTCGGCTGGCTGCTCCAGGACCTCTCCGACGTGGAGCTGGAGGCCCCGACCGAGGAGCGCGAGGAGGCCATCCAGGCGGGCGGCGCGCACTACGCGGAATCGCTGCCGGTGGAGTTCCAGCCGTCCCCGGAGTACCAGCAGCTCTACCAGAGCGCGCTGACCGCCTCCGCCGCCCGCATGGCCCGCGCCGTCGGCACCGTCACCGAGACCGTCCTCGCGGAGCGCTCCCCGTCTCCCGTCCTGGTCTCCCTGGCCCGCGCCGGCACCCCCGTGGGCGTGCTGATGCGGCGCTGGGCGCAGGCCCGGCACGGCCTGGACCTGCCGCACTACGCCGTCTCCATCGTGCGCGGCCGCGGCATCGACGCCAACGCGCTGCGCTGGCTGGCCGCCCACCACGATCCGGCCGACGTGGTCTTCGTCGACGGCTGGACCGGCAAGGGGGCCATCACCCGCGAACTGAGCGAGGCCCTGGCCGAGTTCGAGGGCTTCAACCCGGAGATCGTGGTCCTCGCCGACCCGGGCTCGTGCGTGGAGACGTACGGCACGCGCGAGGACTTCCTGATCCCCTCCGCCTGTCTCAATTCCACCGTTTCCGGGCTGGTCTCGCGTACGGTTCTCAGGTCCGACCTGGTCGGACCCGCCGATTTCCACGGCGCGAAGTTCTACCGCGAGCTCGCCGGCGCCGATGTCTCCGTCGCGTTCGTCGACACCGTCTCCGCGCACTTCGAGGAGGTGGCCGAGGCCGTGGACGCCGAGGTCAAGGAGCTCCTCGCCGCCGACCGCACGCCGACCTGGGTGGGCTGGCAGGCGGTGGAGCGGATCAGCGAGGAGTACGGGATCCACGATGTGAACCTGGTGAAGCCCGGCGTCGGCGAGACGACGCGGGTGCTGCTGCGCCGGGTGCCGTGGAAGATCCTCGCGCAGCGCGGCGCGGGGGCCGACCTGGACCACGTACGACTCCTCGCGGAGCAGCGGGGGGTGCCGGTGGAAGAAGTCGACGGCCTGCCGTACAGCTGCGTAGGACTCATCCATCCCCGCTTCACGCGCGGCGCCACGGGCGCCGACGGAAAGGCTGTGGCCACCAAGTGACCGTTCTCGTAGCCAGTGACCTCGACCGTACGCTCATCTACTCGACGGCCGCGCTCGGCCTGACCATGCCCGACCCGGTGGCCCCGCGGCTGCTGTGCGTGGAGGTGCACGAGAGCAAGCCGCTGTCGTACATGACCGAGACGGCGGCGGGGCTGCTGGCGGAGCTGTCCGCCGACCCGGGCGCGGTGTTCGTGCCGACCACCACCCGGACCCGCAAGCAGTACCAGCGCATCCGCTTCCCCGGACGGCCGGCGAAGTACGCGATCTGCGCCAACGGCGGCCAGCTGCTGGTGGACGGGGTCCCGGACCGCGACTGGCGCCGCCAGGTCGCGGCGCGGCTCGCCGCGGAGTCCGTCCCGCTGGAGGAGATGCAGGCGCACCTGACGTCCGTGACCGACCCGGCGTGGCTGCGCAAGGCGCGGGTGGCGGAGGACCTGTTCGCGTACCTGGTCGTGGAGCGGGCGCTGGTCCCCGCGGAGTGGATCAAGACGCTGACCGAATGGTCCGAGGCGCGCGGCTGGACGGTCTCGCTCCAGGGCCGGAAGATCTACGCCGTCCCGCGGCCGCTGACCAAGAGCGCGGCGATGCACGAGGTGGCCCGGCGCACGGGCGCCACGAGCACGCTGGCCGCCGGAGACTCGCTGCTCGACGCGGACCTGCTGCTCGCGGCGGACACGTCCTGGCGGCCGGGCCACGGCGAGCTGGCCGACGCGGGCTGGACGGCGCCGCACGTGACGGCACTGACCCAGGCGGGCGTGCTGGCCGGTGAGGAGATCGTGCGCGCGTTCACCCGCGAAGTCGCGCGACTGGGCACCCCCGACGCCTGATCGTGGGCACACTGGCCCCATGACCAAGGGCAACAGCACGAAGATCACAGACGAGCTCTACCAGTACGTGCTCGCGCACAACCCTCCGCTGGACGAGGTCCAGCGGGGGCTGGTGGAGACCACGTACAAGGTGTTCCCGGACTCGGCCGGAATGCAGTCGGCGCAGGAGCAGGGGCCGCTGCTGGCCTTCCTGGTCCGGCTGACCGGCGCCCGGCACATCGTGGAGCTCGGCACCTTCACCGGCTTCTCCTCCCTGTCGATGGCCCAGGCCATGCCGGCGGACGGACGCCTCATCGCCTGCGACGTCTCCGAGGAGTGGACGGCGTACGCGCGCGAGGCCTGGGCGAAGGCCGGGGTCGCGGACCGCATCGACCTGCGCATCGCACCCGCGCTGGAGACGCTCCGCGCGATGCCGGCGGAGCCGCACATCGACCTGGCGTACATGGACGCGGACAAGCAGAGCCAGATCGCCTACTGGGAGGAGCTCGTGCCCCGGCTGCGCCAGGGCGCGCTGCTCGTCACGGACAACACCCTGTTCCACGGCTCGGTCCTGGACCCGGCGGCGACCGGCGGGGCTGCGGGGGTCCAGGCCTACAACGACCACGTCGTGGCGGACCCCCGCATGGAGTCGGTGCTGCTGGCGATCTCCGACGGCATCACCCTGTCCCGCAAGCGCTAGCCGCAGCCGCCCCCGCCACAGCAGCCTCCGCCACCGCCACCCATGGGGGCGGCGGGGGCCGCACTGGTCCCGCCGACGGCGACGGCGGACAGCAGCTTGACGGTGTCGGCGTGCCCCGCGGGGCAGTCGGCGGGCGCGGAGGACTCGGCCATGGGCCGGCTGACCTCGAAGATGTCTTCACAGGTCCGGCAGCGGTATTCGTAACGGGGCATGCGGACAGGCTACGCAGTCGGCACCGGCCCCGGGAATCCCGCTCCTCAAACGCCGGAGGGGCTGGAAAATTCAGCCTCGCCGGCGTTTGAGGCGCGGGGTCTGGGGCGGAGCCCCAGGGGGGTCCGGGCGGAGCCCGGGGAACGGTGGAAGGGCGGGTAGGGGACGGCCCCGCGCAGCGGCGCCCCGGAACCGGCGGAGCCGGGACAGCCCCCTGTGCCGCCCCGGCCCCGCCGGGGTCAGCGGACCACCGTGCCGGGCGGGGCCCCGAGGAGCCCCAGCTCCGCGCGGGTCGGCGCACCCTCCCAGTCCCCCCGGGAGGCCACCGCGAAGGCCCCCGTGGTGACCGCACGGTCCAGCCGCCCCTCCGCAGTCGCCCCGTCGAGGAACGCCGAGAGGTACCCCGCCACGAAGGCGTCCCCCGCACCGACGGTGTCGACCGCCCGGACGGCCCGCGCCGGTGCGTGGACCTCCGAGCCGTCGTCGCCGTAGGCCGTCGCCCCGGCCGCGCCGAGCTTGACCACCACCTCGCCGACCCCGAGCGCGAGCAGCGACTTCGCCTGGAGGGCCGCATCGGCCGGGCCACCGGAGGGCAGACACAGCGGGAGCTCGTCGTCGGACGCGATGAGCACGTCCACCGAAGGAGCCCACGCACGCAGCACCTCCGCCGCCTCCCCGTCGGACCACAGCCGGGACCGGAAGTTCACGTCCAGGCAGACCAGCGCCGAGTGCTCGGCCGCGAGGCGCAGCGCGAGGGTGCAGGCCGAGCGGGCCGAGCGGGAGAGCGCGGGGGTGATCCCGGTCAGGTGCAGGATCTTCGGCGGGGCCTCGGTGAAGGCCCGCTCCAACGAGCAGGCCTTGAGCCGCGAACCCGCCGAGCCCGCGCGGTAGTAGTGCACCCGCGTGACCTCCGGCAGCCTGGGCTCCGCGAGCATCAGCCCGGTCGGGGCGCCGCCGTCGTCGCGGGAGGCTCCGCGGACGTCGACGCCTTCGGCGCGCAGGGTCCGTAGGACCAGCTCACCGGCTTCGTCGGCGCCGACCGCGCCCGCCCAGCGGACCGTGTGCCCGAGCCGGGCCAGGCCGATCGCGACGTTCGACTCGGCGCCCGCGACGGAGACCTCCATGGTCCCGCCGAGGCGCAGCGGGCCGCCGCCCCGCAGGGCGAGCATCGTCTCCCCGAAGGTGAGGACCTCCGGGGCGGTGTCGGGCCCGGTCACGCGCAGACCGCCTTGAACTCCGCCGCCCGGCGCCGCAGCGCGAGCAGGTCGCCGCCGTCGGCCGCGTCCCCGATCAGCGGGGAGCCCACGCCGACGGCCACGGCGCCGGAGGACAGGTACTCGGCCGCGGCGGCCGCGTCCACCCCGCCGACCGGTACGAACGGCAGGTCGGGGAAGGGGGCGCGCAGGGCCCGCAGGTAGGCCGGTCCGCCGATCGAGCCGGGGAACAGCTTGAGCGCGGCAGCCCCCGCCGCGTCGGCCGCGATGACCTCGGTCGGGGTGATGACCCCGGCCAGTACCGGCAGCCCCTGCCGGACGGATTCGTCCACGCCGGCGCCGAGGCCCGGGGTGACCATCAGGTTGGCTCCGGCCTCGGCGGCCCGCTGGGCGTCCTCGGCGGTGAGGACCGTGCCCGCCCCGAGCCATGCCTCGTCGCCGAGCTCCTTGCGGGCCCGGCCGATGACGTCCAGCGCGTCGGTCCCGCTGAGGGAGACCTCGATGAGGGGGACGCCCTCCTCGACGAGGGCCATGACGGTACGGAAGGACGCCTCCGCGTTCCGTCCGCGGACGATGGCGACGAGCCGCTCCTGTCGCAGCGCTGCGCCGAACTCCATGGGAATGCCTGCCTTCTGAGGTGTGGGGGTGGGTGTGCTGGTGGGGGGTGGGGATGCCGCCGGGCGGTGGTGGGGGCTCACCACTCGGCGAAGGAGCCGTCTTCGTGGCGCCACACCGGGTTGCGCCAGGTGTGGCCCTTCTTGTCGGCGGCGCGGACGGCCGCCTCGTCGACCTCGACGCCGAGTCCGGGCCGCTCCGTGCGGACCAGGGAGCCCGCGTGGAAGCGGAACGGCTCGGGGTCGGTGACGTAGTCGAGGAGCTCGGCGCCCTGGTTGTAGTGGATGCCGATCGACTGTTCCTGGATGAGGAAGTTCGGGGTGGTGAAGGCGACTTGGAGGCTGGCCGCCAGGGCGACCGGCCCCAGCGGGCAGTGCGGCGCGATCTGGGCCCCGTAGACCTCGGCGAGGGAGGCGATGCGGCGCAGTTCCGAGATGCCGCCGGCGTGCGAGATGTCGGGCTGCAAGATGGCCACACCGGCCTGCAGGGGGGCGAGGAACTCCCGCCGGGAGAAGAGCCGTTCGCCGAGCGCGATGGGGATGTTGGAGGCGTTGACCAGATCGGGGACGGCCTGCATGTACTCGGAGAGGACCGGTTCCTCGACGAACATCGGGTCGTACGGGGCCAGCAGGGGCAGGATCCGGCGGGCATTGGCGGGGGAGACCCGGCCGTGGAAGTCGAGCCCGAAGTCCCTCTCGTCGCCGAGCACTTCGCGGGCCGTCTCGGCGCGCCGGAGGCAGTCGCGGACCTCGGAGCGGGTCGCGAGGGGGCTCATGCGGCCGCAGCCGTTCATCTTGACGGCCGTGAAGCCCGCCTCGATCTGCCGGACCAGCGCGTCCTTGATCTCGTGCGGCTCGTCGCCGCCGACCCAGGCGTAGGCGCGGATCCGGTCGCGGACCGGCCCGCCGAGGAGCTGGTGCACGGGCTTCCCGTACGCCTTGCCCTTGATGTCCCACAGTGCCTGGTCGAGCCCGGCGACGGCGGAGGACAGCACGGGGCCGCCGCGGTAGAAGCCGCCCTTGGTCATGACCTGCCAGTGGTCCTCGATCCGCATCGGGTCCTGGCCGATCAGGTACTCGGACAGCACCTCCACGGCCGCGCGCACCGGCTCGGCGCGCCCTTCGACCACGGGCTCGCCCCAGCCGACGACGCCCTCGTCGGTCTCTACGCGCACGAACATCCAGCGCGGTGGGGCCATGAACGTTTCGATGCGGGTGATCTTCACGGCTGACGGTGTCCTTTCCTGGTGAGGGCGGCAGGACGGGGTCTGCGGGTACTACGGGGTCTAGGGGGTCTAAGGGTTCCAGGGGCTGCGGGCCGGTCTGCGGGGCGGCCTGCGGGTCCTGGGGGTGTACGGGGTCTGGGGGGCTGCGGGGCTACGGGTCCTAAGGGTCTACGGGTTCTACGGGTGGTCGCGCTGCGCCATGTCGAGGAGGTCGAGCACGGCGCGGTGCGCCCCGTCCGGGTTCCCGGCCCGGACCTGGTCGACCACGGCCCGGTGGATCGCGTGCGGATGCTCGAAGTCCCCCTTGTGCACCGCGCGGTCGCGCTCCACCAGGGCCGGGATGATCACCCGGTACATCTGCTCGAAGAACAGGTTGTGCGAGGCGGTCAGCAGCGCCAGGTGGAACGAGGCGTCCGCCCGGACGTGCAGCACCGGGTCGGAATCGCTCGCCGCCATCGCGGTCAGGGCCGCGTCCAGCGCCGCCAGGTCCTGCTCGGTGGCCCGTACGGCGGCCAGCGCGGCGGCGGCCGGCTCGATCGAGCGGCGCAGTTCGAGGAGGTCCGAGAAGAAGCAGTCGGGCGCGCCGGCGGCGAGCTTCCAGCGCAGCACGTCGGCGTCGAAGAGGTTCCAGGCGATGCGCGGGCGCACGAAGGTGCCGCGCTTCTGCCGGGCGTCGACCAGCCCCTTGGCCATGAGCACCTTGATGGCTTCGCGGAGCACCGTCTGGCTGACGTCGAGCTCCTCCATCAGGAGGGGGAGGTCGAGGGTGGCGCCTTCGTCGTACGTGCCGTCGAAGATCCGGCGGGCCAGCTCTTCGACCGCCGCCTTGTGGACCCCGCGGCCGGCGTACGCGGCCTCGCTGCTGCTGTTCATTCCGTTTCCCCTCTCCTCGTCGGGGCTTTGGTCCCTAATCGCTCCCCTAGGTGCCCCCTGGCAAGGCAAAGACTTGCACAAGTAATCGTTAATTAGCAATTATTAAGTCGTGCCACCGGAACGACTGGTTCCGACCACTTCGCGCCGTTTCTGCGCGCTGCCGGTCCGCGCCATGACCGCACCGCACCACCACACCTCCGCACCGCATCTCCGCGCTGCCCAGCGCTCCTCACCCGTCCCCCGGGAGACACCGATGTCCCTCAGCCACGACCCGGCCGCCGCGACCACGCGGCCGGGCACCGGCACCGGCCCGTCCGGCCTGCCGAAGCGCAGGATCGGCAAGTACCGTTTCGCGATCCTCGCCGTGCTCTTCGTCAGTACCGCCATCAACTACCTGGACCGCAGCGTCCTGTCGATCGTGGCGCCGGACGTCTCCAAGGACCTCGGGATCTCGCCCGAGATGATGGGCTGGCTCTTCTCCGGCTTCGCCTGGACCTACGCCCTCGCCCAGATCCCCGGCGGCCGCCTCGTCGACAAGTTCGGCCCGCGCATCGTCTACGCCTGGGCGCTGATCGGCTGGTCGGTCATGACCGCCCTCGGCTCGCTCGCCAAGGGATTCGGCTTCCTCTTCGCCAGCCGCATGGGCCTCGGCCTCTTCGAAGCCCCCGCCTTCCCCTGCAACGGGCGCGTCGCGGCCTCCTGGTTCCCGCGCGCAGAACGCGGCCGGGCGGTCGCCGTCTACACCTCGGGGCAGTTCATCGGCCTCGGCGTGGCCTTCCCGCTGATCGCCTGGATGGCCGCCGCCCTCGGCTGGCGCCACGTCTTCTGGATCCTCGGCGGCATCGGCATCGCCTGGGCGCTGGTGTGGATGAAGGTCATCCGCAACCGCCCCGAACAGCACCCCAAGGTCGGCGAGTACGAGCTCGTCCACATCACCGAGGACGAGGCCACCGCCGACAGCTCCGCCCGGGCCCGGGAGAAGGGCGCCTTCCGCCGGGACATGGGCTTCCTGCTGCGCCAGCGCCGCATCTGGGGCGTCTTCCTCGGCCAGTTCGCCATCGCCTCGACGCTGTACTTCTTCCTGACCTGGTTCCCGACCTACCTCACCAACGAGCGCGGACTGAGCCTCGACAAGGGCGGCCTCACCGGAGCCCTGCCCTTCGTCGCCGCCCTCGTGGGCGTGCTGTGCGGCGGCAGTTGGTCCGACTGGATGGTCAAGCGCGGCATGTCGGCGTCCTTCGCCCGCAAGACCCCGATCGTGACGGGCCTGGCCCTGGCGGGCGTCATCGTCGGCGCCGACTACGTCACCTCGAACGCCGCGATGATCGCCATCATGTGCGTGGCCTTCTTCGCCAACGGCCTCGCGTCGTTCTCCTGGGTCCTGGTCACCGAGATCGCCCCGGAGCGGATGCTCGGCGTGGCCGGCGGGGTCTTCAACGTCTTCGGCAACCTCGCCGGCATCGTCGTCCCGATCGTCATCGGCTACATGATCGGCGGCGGCGACGGCTCCTTCGCCCTCCCGCTGATGCTGATCGGCGGCATCACGATCGGCGGCGCCCTGTCCTTCCTCTTCCTCGTGGACAAGGTCGAACGCATCGAGGCGTAGCGCGGCGCCTCCGTACTACGCCGGTCTGCTGACGGACTACGCCGGTCTGCCGACGGACTACGCCGGTCTGCCGACGGACTACGCCGGTCTGCCGACGGGCCCCACGCCCGTCCGTGCACTCGCCCGTGCCCGCTGCTCCCGAGCCGCCTGCTCGGGGTGGCGGGCACGCCAGTACGGGTTGTCGTGCGGCAGGGCGCTGCCCACGCGTCCGTACATCCCGAACCACATCAGCATCACGCCCACCACGAAGCTGAACAGCACGTTGGGCATGTGGAAGGCCAGGAAGTTCGCCTTCGTGTCGAGCAGCGCGAGGTTCACGAACCCGCTCGCGATGAACAGCACACCCAGCACGATGTTCAGGGTCGAGGCGAAACTGCCGCCGATGACCATCCCGGCGAACAGCAGCAGCCCGATGCAGATCGACAGCACGCTCAGCGCGCCGTTGGTGTTCAGCGCGAGCACGGTGTCCCCGCCGGTGTCGAAGAATCCGATCCGGTCGATGAGCCCGAGGATCCCGAACACCACCAGCAGCAGTCCGGTCAGCCCGGCGCCGATCCGGTAGACCTTGCTGAGCCGATGATCGTTGGGCAGGTGCTCGTCGAGCCGGGCGTTCACGGGACGCATCATGCGGTGCAGGATCCCCGGGGAGTCCGGGGCCGGCGCCGCCGTGGCGTACGGCTCGTGCGCCACGTAGGGCGCGTAGTTCTCGTGCTGCTCGTGGCACCCGTAGAGCGCGTGGGGTGCGTACGAGTCCTGCGGCGCGGGGGACTCGTCGGTCCCGCGGCGCGCGGGGGAAGCGTGGGCGGCCATGGCGCCCTCCTCTGCTCCGGTCCTGGCCCCTCCAGCATCCGCCGCTGCCCCCGTCCGGACAAGTCCGGCCCCCCCTCGGACCCGGCTGCGGCTGCAGCTCAGCCGTGCCCGCGCTCGGTCCGGATGTCCGTCACGACCCCGTGCACGGACGCCCGTACCGCCTCCATCTCCTGGAGGAAGGCCCAGTAGTCGGGGTGGCGGTCCTCCAGGGCGGACAGCGCCCGGGCCACCCGGGCCACCGCCTCGTCCAGCGGGCCCGCGTGCCGCGCCTCGGGGACCGTGCGGCCCTCCATCGCGAGGCGCTGCGCGTCCCGCACCGCGAACCGGGTCCGCTGCACCTCCGCCTGCGGATCCCGCGCCACCGCCTCCAGCCGGGTCAGCCGGTCCTGCGCCGCCGACACCGCCTCGTCGGTGGCGTCCAGCGAACCCCGCACCGCCTCGACCAGGGCCGCCACGACCGCCCACTGCTGCTGGTCGCGCGCCCGACCGGCCTCCGCGAGCCGCTCCTCCGCCTGCGCGACGTCCCGTACCGCCTGCTCCGGAACCTGCTGGAGGTCCTGCCAGCAGGCCGCGCTGAAACGCCGGCGCAGCTCGCTGAGCACCGGATCCACCCGGTCCGCCCGGTTGCGCAGCGCCTGCGCCCGGGTCCGCAGGCTCACCAGCCGCCGGTCGATCTCCGCCGCCCGCTCCGGGAGCCGCGCCGCCTCGGCCCGTATCGCCTCGGCATCCCGCAGGATCCGGTCGGCCCGCTGCACGGTCTCCTGCACCCCGTGCTGCGCGGCGCCCTGGTTCAGCTTGGTCAGCTCCGGCCCGAGCGCGGCCAGCCGCGCGGCCAGGTCGTCGGCCCGGATCCCCTTGCCGCGCACCTCCTCCAGCGCCGTGCTCGCCGCCAACAGCGCGGCCCTGGCCCGCTCCCGTGCGGGAGCCACCCGGGCCAGCTGGGTCTCGGCCCGGTCCAGCAGCGGCTGCAGCCCCTGCGCGAACCGGTCGAGCTCGCCCTTGACCCGTACCAGCTCCTCCTTGGCCCGCGTCAACTCCTCCCGGGCGCGCGTCGCGGCCGACGCCTCCAGCTCCACCCGATCGAGATCGTGCGCGTCGACGGCATCGATGTAGACATGACTCACCTGGTCGATGCGCTGCCCGAGCGCGGCGAACCCCTCACCGACCCGGCGCGCCTCCGGCGAGCCGTCCGCGGCCGCGATGGTCTCGATCGAGATCCGCAGATCCCGCTGCGCACTGTCCAGCTCGTAGAACGCCGCCGCGGCAGCATCCTTCGCCGCCTGCGCATCCGCCCGCCGACTCTCGTCCCGCCCGCCGCCGAACCACCGCCGGGGTGCCGTCGTCACAGTCGCCTCTCCCGTACCCGGTCCGCATTTCCCCTGCCCCGGCCCATTCTCCCCCACAGGAACGGGTTTGCGTGGGGGGTGTGCCCTGCATGTAGGCTGTCCACTCATCCACGGGTGCGTAGCTCAGGGGTAGAGCGCTGCTCTTACAAAGCAGATGTCGGCGGTTCGAAACCGTCCGCGCCCACCAGTGGAAAGACCCCCCGCCGATCATGGCGGGGGGTCTTTTGCATCCAGATCTGACATCAATGGGAGCGGACTGGGAGCGTCGCCCGCCCCCTGAGCAGCCGGTCCATGTGCCCGATGGCCTCGCGCTGGGTGTCCTGCACGACGTGCGCGTAGACGTTCATGGTCACGGCGATCTGCGAGTGCCCGAGGATCTCCATGACGACCCGGGGCGGAACGCCGGCGGCGGTCAACAGCGTGGCTGTCCCGTGCCGCGCATCATGCAGCCGGATGACCCTGAGGCCCGCGTCCTTGGCCACGCGGGTGAAGGACCGGTAGACGTTCCGGGGCTCAATGGGCCGCCCGGTCCGGGTGGTGAAGACGTACCCGGTCTCCTCCCACTTCTCCCCGGCCTTGGCCCGCGCCTCAGCCTGCTTCATCCGCTGCCACCGCAGGGGAGCGACGCAGATCCCGGGCAGGGGGAGGGTCTGCCGGCGCCGCTTGCCTTTGGGACCGTCCTCATAGGCTTCGCCCCCAACGCGCTGCCGTTGGGTCCGCACCCGGATCTCCCGCTTGTCCAGGTCCACGTTCTCCCACGGCAGGCCGACGATCTCACCCCGCCGGAAGCCGAGCGCGATGGCCAGCACGAAGGCGGCGAACAGCGGGTCGTTCCGGCCGGCGGCGAGGAAATCCAACGTCTCCTGGAGGCTCCACGGCGACAGCTCCCGCTCGTCAACCTTCGGAGGCTCCACCAGCGTCACGGCGTTCCGAGTGACCAGCTCTTCCCGAACGGCCGCGGCGAGAGCGGTCCGCGGCACGCGGTGCGACTCCTTGGCGGTCGCGGCGCTGGTCTTCTTCTGGAGCTGCACGAGGACCCGCCGCACGTCGCCCACGCTCAGTGATTCGAGCCGCTTCGAGCCGAGGAGGGGCACGAGGTAGAGCCGGACGTGCACCTCGTACTTGGCGTAGGTCGTGCGCTTGCGGTGGGGCTTGACGATGTTGTCGAGCCAGTACGGCAGCCACTCGGAGAGCTTTGCGGACTTCGTTGGCACGGGCACGCCCTGGTCGACCTTGGCAAGCAGGTCCCGTCGCTTCACGTCGCACTCGGCCCAGGTCTTGCCGTAGGCGAACTTCCGGGCCCGGGTGCCGTCCGGCTGGAGGACGTACACGGCGGCCTGGAAGCGGCCGTCCTTGCGCTGGGTGATGGTGCCCGCGCCGTTCGGGTTGCGCTTGCGCTGGGTGGCCATCAGGCGGCCTCTCCGATCTCGTGGTCGATGAACTCGCGGACGGCGTCGGCGGGGATGCGGCGGGCCCGGCCGATGGTGAAGGAGATGAGCCGCCGGGACCGGATGAGGTCGTAGACGGTCGAGCGCCCGAGCTTGAGCCGCTCCATGACCTCAGGCACGGTCAGCAGTTCGGTGGTGGCGATGGTCATGACGGAGCTCCTTCCAGGGCGAGTTGGTCGCGTAGTGCTTCGCGGGCGGTCTGGCGGTTGAGCTGGATGTCGCGGGCGATGGTGGCGGCGAGGACGGACTCGCCGGGGCTGTGGCCGTGGCCGGCGTACTGCCAGGAGGTGAGGGTGAGCACGGTGTCCGGCTCGGTGTCGGTGAGGCCGCGGGCTTCGCGTTCTTGGGCGGCGCGGTAGTCGGCACGGGTCTGGCGGAGGGCGCCGAGGGTGGTGGAGTACTGCCTCGACTTGGTGGAGAAGTGGCCGCGGAAGCCGAGCATGTGCGACCAGGCGGCGAGGCGGCGGTCCGGGTAGAGGGGGTCGAGGTCGAGGCAGGCCTCGATCAGGCGGGCGGTGTGGTCGGGGACGTCGAGGAGGACGAGGGCCTCGCGGTTGCCGATGCGGCGGTCGAGGGTGCCTGTGTTCTCGGCGGCCTTGGTGGCGTATTTGGCCACGTACGAGGCGACCGCCTGTTCGGTGATGTCGGAGCCGTCTCCGAAAGCCTTGATAGGGCGTACGTCGAGCTGGGTTCCCCAGCGGAAGGCGCGTGCAGGCTGGTCTGCAACGGCCGAGACCGTGATCGAGGTGTACGAGTGGGCGACCGCGGCCTGGATTGCTTCCGCCAGCAGGTGAGTGCTGGCCCAGGAGGGCGGAGGGGAGTCCGGCCCGTCGGGTCCGTCGAGGCGGATCACGGCATGGAAGTGGATCGCTCCGCGTTTCTGGAATTCGGCGACCTTGCCGAAGGACACCCGGCAGGCATCGGCGAGTTCGCGCCGCGTTTAGCCCTGCCCGGATAGCGATCTCGCGCCGGAGCCGGTTGGCGAAGCGTGCCCACAGGCCGCTGGCGTGGTTGTTGAAGACCGGTTGACCACGCGCTGCACGGGCTTGGGACCCTGAGCCGCTAGTAGGTCGCGCACTTCCGACCCGGGCCGATTCCGGGCTAGATCGTTCTCCTTGGTCAGCGCAGGAAGCTCTGCCACAACCCGCGGACGCGACTGCAACTTGGGCGACTTGACCGGATCCTCTGGTGCCTTGGGCTGGCCGGCGAAGTGAGCCCTAAGCACGGCCACGGCCTCAGCCCGGCGCTCCTCCACCAATATGGTCACCTTGCCGGTACGAACGTCCGCCCACGCGACGGCGGTTCCATCCGGGAGGTTCACGTACCACCGGTCATGACCAGGCTTCCGCCACCGGGAAACCTTCAGCTCGCCCATGCCACCCCCTGACACATCACGCCCCGAGGCCAATGGGAACAGCCGAACCGCGCCACGACAAGATGACCTGCCCTCGTCCCGCCCTCAGACAGCTCCCAGCTCATCCCAGTGCGGTGAGAGTTTCCCTACTTCATCAAGGGCGCTTCCGCCGCCAAGGCGGCGTCGCGCGCCCGTCGCCCCGTGCCTGCGCTCCTGTCTGCGCCCCGCTCCAGCCCGGGGCGCCGGCCGCGCGCCAATGGCTCAGGACTTGATGGGCTGGATGAGCGAGGCCTGATCGGTGAGCTGCCCGTCAAGGCGATGCCTCCGGCGGGGGCGCTCTGACTCTGGGATGCGGGGGCCAGTCGTGCGACTGAGGCTCCGTTGTGGTTCGGGATGACAGCCGGGGCGCAGTCTGCCGCAGCCAGTCACTGTCCACCCACCCCAGGCCGATCCGCCAGCTTGAGCCAAACTTAGAAGAGACGTCCGGAGGTAGCCTCGCTCAGAGGCTTCAGCTCTCCGGCAGCGGCCTTACGGACATGCGCGATAAGGGCATCTCCGATCACCTCGCCAAGGCGGACTGGTACGGCATTCCCAATCAGCCTGCCCAGGCGGTTAAAGCGGACCGGCTCGTCTGCTTCTAGGAATTTGTAATCCCGAGGGAAAGTCTGGATCATGGCAGCTTCACGCAGCGAGATAGCGCGATCTTGAGTGGGGTGACCAAAACGGCCATTACCGTACCCGAAACACTGCGTGGTGATGGTGGGAGCCGGCGCATCCCATTCCATCCGTCCGTACACGCTGGGGTACGTGGCTCCTGTTGCCTTCCTATGGCAAGCGGCAAGCAGTTCAGGATCCCAGTCTCGCCAGGTACCTCCTGGCTTCGAAGCCTTTATGCGACGCATGTTCATTTCACTCAGGCCTGAAGCTGCGTGAAGTGGGTCGCTGGGGTGCTGTTCCCCTGCACGGATCGGAGGAAGTTTCCCAATTTCCTGCCGAACCGTTCTTGGCTTGATGCCGCCGGTGGTGGGGTCGAAATCGATAATTCCCAACTTGGAAGCGACGACTACGAGTCGCTTTCGTGACTGGGGAATCCCGATCTTCGTGCATTCCACAACGGATACCTGGACGTCGTACCCTTTGAGGTTCCCGAGGAACTGCTCAAAAACGTCATGGTCGGCAAGCTGGGCAACATTTTCCATGGTGACGAGGTCTGGTTGCACATCAGCAACTAGCTCGCCAAATTTGGAAACAAGCTGCCAGTCGAGGCCGCGCTTCTTGCTCCGGCCGCTCTGGCTGTACGTGGAAAATGGCTGACACGGCGCGCACCCGGCAAGGAGCGAATAGTCCCCCCCGGTTCCGATGTACGACGCGAGTTCATCCGAAGTGAGGCTGTTCACGTCGCGCTCGACGAAACGCGACGGATTATTCGCCTCATAGGGGTACTTGCTTGACGGATCCAAGTCGACGCCGACTCGGACGTCAATACCGCTCCGAACCAGGCCATGAGTGAGCCCACCCACGCCGCAGAAGAGATCGACCGCGGAGACGGTTGGAGTCGTACTTGTCACGGTGCACCGCCATTTGGCCTGCAATCTGGCCGCAAGAAATTATGGGATTCAATATAGCGAATGAAGCAGTCTATCACTTCTCGCAGGTAGCTCTCGACGCTGGACGCCATCCGGCGGAGCTCTTCCACGTCAACGCCATCGGCACAGTCGACGAACGAGATGGACCCATGCGCCAGGCCGTTCCTGCGATCCTTGACCAGCTTCAGGGGGCCTAGGTCGTCGCGCATGCTGGCCTTGACGCCTCTGCGCGTGGAATCGGTGACGGAGATCACACAGCCCAGGCGCTTACCCATGGCGAAGATCGCCTCGTCGTCCCAATTCCCCCCACCGCCAGATTCGACAGAGAAGCTTGCGACGGGAAGTTGTTGGACGATGTGCTCACTGAGCTGCATCGCATGCTTCAAGCGATTCTCTGGGCTCATATTCGTATGGGTGCGCGCTATAGACCTGACCCATTCGCGCTGCAGATCGGCGTTAAGCTGGTGGGGTTTCCACTGGCCGGCCAAAGCTGCCGCTTGGGTTATCGCATCCACGCAGCGGGAGACGGTAGCTTCCACGAGGTTGTAGAGCTGGAGATAGAGGCTTGAGTACAGAATCTTCTGCTGCGAAGTGGAGATCTTGTAGTCGGACCCGCTGAAGCGAGGGGCGCCTTTTCGGGTCGCCCTCTGGAGTTCGTCGAGTAAATCCAAATATGCTTCGACTTCTCCGAATCTCTCTTCGAAGAATGAGGGAAGGCCCGTGGTGCTCATTCTTGAACCAGCTGATCGCGGACGAAGTTAATTCGCCCTTCAAGGCGAGCCCGGGCGTTAGCGCCATCAGAGCCTGTGACCTTGACGAAGCTGGGGCTTTCGAGCCACATTCGAACGTCCAGCTGGGATCGATCTAGATCCTTGATTTCCGGCTTCGCTTGAACTGCGAGGTAGGATCCAATTGCGATGGCCTCAAATCGTGCCCGCGGTGTAGCTTTGCCCGTGGCGGTCTTCCTGAATCCATTAGGGAAGATTCGCTCGACGAAGTCAAGCGTCTCCTGGAAGCGCCGCTTGTATTCTTCCGAAAGTGTGGGCCTATCCCTGAAAAGGGTGTTCTTGTTTTTGACGTAGTCGAAGATGAAGTCAGAGGGGCGGTCCCTGTATTTATTTAGACCATCGCCATAAGCGAAAAATCGTGTTACGAGTTCTTCGTAACCCCGCTCATCCTTGCTCTTGACGCTCATCGGGGCGAGCCGTGCGAAGCGCTCGTCCGCTGCGAGCTCTATGACCAGGTTCATAAACGGGCCGGCTAGTGCGCCTCGTCGGATTTCTGCGGTGTTCGCATTCTTGCTGCCCGTGTTGATTCTCTCGAACATGTCGAGCCGAGCCGCTTCGTCGGCATGTTCATTCAAGACGATGCCGCGAATCGATCTGTTGCGAATTTTGCGCTGACGGGATTCGGGGAGATCGTCAAAAGTGAAATATGAGACGTTGGATAGCTGATCCAGCTCACCCAGTCGGTATCCCTTGAGGAGGAACTCTTCAAGGGTTCGCAATCGCTGGGAGCCATCTACGATCTCAAGCTTCCCGTCCTCCATCTCCCAGAAGAAGATGAATGGGATTGGGAGTCCCATGATGAGAGATTCGATGAACTTTGACTTGCGTTCGTGTTCCCACGTGAACTCGCGCTGATAAGTGGGGACGATGTATTCGCCACTCTTCATCTTGTTAGCCAAGATCTCAACCGAGTATTCGGTGATGTAGAAGTCGATGCGCTTCGTTTGATCTGAGATCTGTTTTTCGGCAGCGTCCCGTTCGTCGGGCGTGATCATGATGGCGTCACTCGACATGGCTTGCTGCCTCCCCAGTTGTGTCTTCTCGCGCTGGCTGGCCACGGTTCCAACGCGAGGTCGATGATGTCACATGAGCGTGCTCACCAGCCGGTATAGTGCGTCGGCTCCGCCTAGTTGGGGTACCCGTTGCAGCCAGCAACCAGACGCCAAAGGCGTGAGGGCCGCGCGGCATGATGGCCTGCATGACCTCCGAATCCAGCAGGGCCCCTGTCGAGAGCACCCGGGTTACGGCCGTGACCGATGGTGTCGCGCAAGTCTTCACTTGGGAGGCGGACGCGCGGATCGAGGTGCGGGGCATGGGGGGAGAGGTCGTGATCGAGGCGAACGCCGCAGGTCTCAGGACGCTTGCTGGGCATCTGCTGGTGCTTGCCGCGGAGGGTGTTCCCGATGGGAGTCATCTGCACCTCGAAGACAGCAACGGGCTGGAGGACGGGTCCCTCGGCTTGGTTTTGGAGCGGTGCGACGAGGGGTGAGGGCGGCCGGCGGTCGTAGTGCAGCTGGGGGCGGAGCTGACATCCACGGCTGACATCAACGATGGCGGATAGCAGTAGTCGTCTGCGTCTCCCCAGGGGGCGGCTGGCCGTGGGAACTCAGGGCAGGACGAGTGTCCGGGCGAGCTTACAAAGCAGATGTCGGCGGTTCGAAACCGTCCGCGCCCACCAGTACAAAGGCCCCTCGCCGATCATGGCGGGGGGTCTTTTGCGTTCTCGGGTTGGGCTCCCGGTGTGTTGCTGTGCGCCCTTCCTGCTCCTCGGAATTTCCGGCACGGTGCAAGGCGTGGCTCACGTCGGGTGGGCGGGAGGGGGCGGGGTGACGCAACCGAAGTGTGGCGCGGTGACCAAGCGCGGGGGCCGGTGCCGGAACAAGGCGATCGTCGGGAGCGGTCAGTGCGCCAAGCATCAGGGGCGCTGGACTCGACGGGGGAACGCGCAGGCAGAGGTCAAGCAGGCCAGAGCCGAGAGGCAGGAGCTGCGGAAGAAGAAGTGGGGCTGGTGGTGAGCTGCCTCTGACATCCCCTTCGTCGTTCATGGCGGGGGAGGTGGTGTGACGGGGGGCCGTGACGGGGGGTTCGTGGGGCGGGATAGTGGGGGTATGTGCCGATCGATCAAGACGTTGCGTCCGCCCGCCATTCCGGAGAAGGCGACCGAGGAGGAGATCCGGGCCGCCGCCCTGCAGTACGTGCGGAAGGTGTCCGGCTTCAGGGCGCCGGCCGCGCACAACCAGGAGGTGTTCGACGCCGCCGTCGACGCGGTCGCGGAGGCGACGAGAGACCTGCTGGAAGGGATTCACGTCAGGGGGGCGGGGGCGGCCGTGGCCGGGTGATGAGTGGGCGGGCGGGCGGTTAGGCGGCTGCCGGGACGGCGGTCTCCTCCAGGGGGACCACCGCGACCGGGCAGCCGGTGTGGAGCAGTACCGCGTTGGTGACGGAGCCCAGGCGCGGGGAGAGCGGGCGCTTGCGGTGGCGGCCGATGACGATCAGGTCCGCGGCCTGGGAGGCGGCGACCAGATGGCCGGCCGCGTCGCCGGGCGCCGACAGCTGCTCGATCTCCACCTCCGGGAACTGCTCGGCGTACGGGCGCAGGTGCGCCGCGGCCAGGGCCGCGACCTCGTGGGCGTTGGCGGTCTCCGTGTGCGCGGCCGTGGAGAGGGCGCCGACGGCGGTGAAGGCCCGGCCGGGCCAGGCGTGCGCGACGACGACCTGGAGCCGGGCGCCGCGCCGGGCCGCCTCGCCGAAGGCGAAGGAGGTGGTGCTCGGGTCGGGGGCCGCGCTGTTGAGGCCGAGTACGACCTGCCCGTACGGGTCGTGCAGCGGCGGCTCGGCGCGCGGGACCACCACCACGGGGCAGGCGGCCTGGCTCGCGCAGGCGATGCCGTTCGAGCCGAGGAGCAGGCTGGCGAAGCCGCCGCGGCCGCGGGAGCCGAGGACCATCACCTGGGCGTCCTCACCCAGCTGGGGCAGTACCTGGTCGGGCGCGCCGGGGTACGAGGCGTACTCGATCGGGGGGAGTCCGGCGCGGCCGTCGAGTGCCTCGCGGACCCGGATCAGTACGGGATCGTCGTCGAGGCCGGGCTCGGTGAAGGCCCCGGACAGGGCTGCGCCGATGGTGTCCATGGAGAGGCGCGCGTGCACGATGCGCAGCGGGGCTCCGGTCATCAGGGCCTGGGAGACGGCCCATTCCAGGGCCCGGTTGCCGTTCGCGGAACCGTCGACGGCGGCGATCACGGGGCGCGGGCTCTGGTCCATGGCGGGCTCCTTGAAGGGCAGCGGTGCGTGGACTCAGCCTTGCGGGAGGGGGCTCCGGGCGGGAGTGGGGAAAGTCCCGGATGGGCGGGACCATCGGCCACTCCCGTTGCGGGGAGGGAGGGAGGTTTCGGCGTGGGGGGCGGTAGGTCGGCTCAGGAGGCGTGGCCCGTGCGGCGGCGCAGGATCCAGGCACCGGCACCCAGTGCGGCGGCCACGAGGGAGCCGCCGATGGCGATCTGGCCCGGGCTCATCGAGCCGACGCTGCCGCCGAGTCCACCACGGGCGGCGCCCGGGGTGATGTTCAGCGCCACGGTGACGCGCTCGCCGCCCGGGCCGCCGCACTCGAAGGTGACGGGATGCGAGCCGGCGCTGATGTTCCGCGAGGTGGTGGCGGCGCCGAAGAGGTTGGTGGCCTCGGCGTTGCCGGGGGTCAGCCAGACGTCGCCGAAGGCGCGCGAGGTGGCCTTGCCGGTACGGGTGCCGCAGCCGGTGACGTTGAGGCTCACCCGGCCCCCGGGGGCGACGTTGGTCGGGGAGACGCTGCCGGAGGGCTGGGCCTGGGCGAGGGTCGGCGGCGCGGCCGCGGCGAAGGCGACGGTCGCTGCGGCGATGGCCAGCAGGCGGGGGAGGGGGCGGTACCGGCGGGGGCTGTGGGGGGTGGCGGACATGGAGAGGACTCCTCGGGCTCCGGGAACGGCGCGGCGCGGATTCGGGTGCGCACCGTTCTCTGGACGCTAGGAGCCCGGCGCGGCCCCGGCGATCGCTGCCGGGTGAACGGGTGAGCCACTGCTCCGCCCGGGGGAGGGGGGGAGGGGTGGTGCGGGGAGTGGTGGGGGTGGGCTGGGTCGTCGCTTTCGGATCTTGTTGGGCCCGCGGCCTCTGGTGTCGCACTTGGCCGCACTGCCGAGGTGACCACGTACGTCCAGTACGCGAGCACCCCCACAGCACGCCCGGGCATGGCATCAGACGCCGCGGGCGAAAGAGACCACCTAGGTGGTCGTGGGGGTGGGGCGGCGGACTACGAAGGCTGCGAGGGAGCCGGCGGCGAAGAGGGCGAGTAGGGAGATCGCGGTGCCGAGCCAGGTGGTGCCCAGCCACTGGGTGCCGAAGTAGCCGAGGGCGATGCTGTAGCCGGCCCAGGCGATGGCGGCCAGGACCGACCAGGGCAGGAACTCCCTGACCTTGCGCTGTGTCTTGCCCGCGCCGAGGGAGACCACCGAGCGGCCGGCCGGGGCGAAGCGGGCGATCACGACCAGGGCGCCGCCGCCGCGGGCGAGGGCGGTGCCGAGGCGTTCGTGGGCCCGGGTGAGCCGGCGGGAGCGGGCGATGGCGCGGTCGAGGCGGGCCCCGCCCCGGCGGGCCAGCCGGTACGCGGCCATGTCGCCCAGTACCGAGGCGGTCACGGCCGTCACCAGCAGCGCCAGGATGTCCGGTACCTGGGACTGCACGGGCGCGGGCCCGGCCGCCCCGGCTGCCGCCGCCGCGGCTGCCGCGGCGGTGATCACCAGCACCCCGCTCGGCAGCACCGGCAGGAACACGTCGAGCAGGATGGACAGCGCCACGAGGGCGTAGATCCACGGGCTCGAAGTCAGCGAGCCCAGAGTCTCAAGCAAAACGGGACTCCCCAGTCCGGTTGACGTGCCTCGGCGTGAGGCGCCGCGACGTCGCGGGGGAGCGGCATGGGCGGCTGACAGCGGAACAGCGTACGCCCGGTGTCCACGGACCGGACGCCCGGGGCGGCCCTCCGGCGCGACGGGTCGCCCCCGGTGTCCGTCAGCGCGGCGGCGTGAGGTCGCGGTCCAGGACCGTCACCAGGCGGGGACCCTTGCGGGCCTGGTCCAGGCGCAGCCGTGCGGTGCGCCCCGACAGCGCGAGCGTCATGAGCTGGTTGCCGAACCACGGCCCGCCCGTACGCCGCCAGCTCAGCGGGGGCCGGCCCGTCCGCCCGTGCCGGGAGAAGCCCCGGCCCAGCCACCGGCCCAGCCGCGACCAGCCCAGCCGGAAGCCCCATTTCACGGCGGTGTGGATGGAGTTGTGGACCGGGGAGCACGTCAGCTGGAAGACCTGCGCCGTGCTGGGTATTCGGGGCTCGGCCACATACGCGTGGTGCACGTCTCCCGAGAGCACGCACACCGTCGCCGGTGCCCGGGGCCCCGTGCCCACCTCCTCGATCAGGTCGCTCAGCGCCGCGAACGAGGCCGGGAACGCCGCCCAGTGCTCCAGATCGCTCCGCCGGCGCAGGTCCTCGCCGATCCGGGCCCACCTCGGCCCCCGCTCCCCACGGCACAGGGCTGCATTCCACACCTCCGCGTCGTGCACGAGCGGCGGCATCAGCCAGGGCAGTGAGGAGCCGATGAGGAGGTGGTCGTAACCCCCGTGTCCGGCCAGGGCGTTCTCGCGGAGCCACTGCTTCTCCGCCGGGTCGAGCATGGCCCGCCCGTCCTCGGCGAGCACCCGGGCGGCCCGGGTGTCCACCATCAGCAGCCGGGACCGGCCGAAGTCGCGGCGGTAGCTCCAGCGCACCGTGGCCGGGTCGGCGTCCGCCGCGGTGGCGAAGGCCCGTAGGACGTCGGTGCCGTCGGGGGTCGCGCGGACCGCCTCGAACACGGGGTCGGCCGCCAGCTCGGCCGGGGAGAGGTTGCCGAGGTGCTGGTACACCCAGTACGACATGAGGCCGCTGACGACCCGCTCCTGCCACCACGGGGTGGCGCGCATCTCCGCCAGCCACGCGGCGCTGGTGTTCCAGTCGTCGATGACGTCGTGGTCGTCGAACATGTGCAGGCTCGGGACGGTGGAGAGCAGCCAGCGGATCTCCGGATCGAGCCAGGACTCGTAGTAGAGCCGGGTGTACTCCTCGAAGTCCGCGACCTGGGCGCCGGGGGCCTCGCGGAGGTCCCGCCGGGCCGCCAGCCAACGACGGGTGGAGCGGGAGAGCTGGTCCGCGTACACCTGGTCGCCGAGGAGGAGCAGGACGTCGGGGCGTATCGCCTCCGGGTCGGCGGCCAGATCGGCGGCGAGGGTGTCGAGGGCGTCGGGGCCGTGCGGTCCGCGCCGGTCGGCCGGCGGGGCCGCCTGGCGGCAGGAGCCGAAGGTCAGGCGCAGGTCGGGAGCGGTCGCGGAGCCGGGCCGTCCCGCGGGCGGGGTGGTGATGGTGCTCGCGGGGAACGGGCTGTCGGGCACTGGCCAGACCCGGAGGCCGTCGAGGAGGACCTCGTAGGCCGTGGTGGTGTCCGGGGTGAGGCCGGTGACGGTGATCAGGGCGTAGTGGTGGCCGGCTATCTGGAAGGTGTGGACGCTCCCGCCGGAACCGTCGGCGCAGCGCACCTCGGCGGTACACGGGCGGTCCGCCTCGATCCACACCGTGGCGGAGTCGCCCGCGTCCCAGTCGACGTGGCGCAGCAGCGGTCCCAGGCGCAATGCCCCCATGTAACTCCCCCTCCTTCGTCCGGCGTTGCCGTTCGATCACCGTACGACGGGGAGGGGGTGGTCCACCTCCCCCTGGCGGGGGAAAGATCCTTGGCCAGGGGTGGGGTGGGCAGGGGGGTGGGCAGGGGGTCGGGGGTGCGGCGCGGACCTGTGGGGGAGCGTCAGCAGGCGTTGAGGATGTTGACCAGGGCCGTCTTCTCCGTCGAGTCCATGCTCAGGGCCCAGTACTGCTTGACCTCGACCCACATGCGCGCGTAGGTGCAGCGGTAGGCGGTGCGCGACGGCAGCCACTTGCCGGGGTCGAGGTCGCCCTTCGCCTGGTTCACGTTGTCCGTGACCGCGATGAGCTGGGGGCGGGTCAGGTCGTTGGCGAACTGCTGGCGCTTGGCGGTGGTCCAGGAGCTGGCTCCGGAACGCCAGGCCTCGGCGAGCGGGACCATGTGGTCGATGTCGACGTCGGAGGCGGCCGTCCAGGTGGCGCCGTCGTACTCGGAGTACCAGCTGCCGCTGACGGCCGCACAAGCGGAGTCCTGGACCACGCCGGAACCATCGCGCTTGAGGACGACCTCGCGGGTGTTACAGGTGCCGGAGACGGTGCTCCAGTGGGGGAAGAGGTCGCGGCTGTAACCGCTGGTGGAGCCCTCGGTCTTCGGGGTGACGGTGGCGAGGTAGGAGCGGGCGGCCGCGGCGCTGATCGGGGTGGGAGGGGAGGCGGCGGCGGTGGGGGCGGTGAGCAGGGCGGTCAGGGAGGCCGCCGCGAGTATGGAGGCGAGCGTGCCGAGTCGACGCGCGTAGACGGAGGGCGTGGAAGTACCGGAGGGTGTGGTGGACATGAGGGCTCCTGGGTGGGGGCAGGGGTGGTGGCCTGCGGGGGTGGGTGGGGGTGGGCGGGAGCTGGGTGCGCGTGGTGGGTGCACGGTGCGTACATGGTGCGTACGTGGTGGGGCGTGGCCATGCTGGTCGCGCCGGGTTTCTTGGGGATGGGCGCGAGGTGACAGTTTGAAGGCATGGGCATGTCATGGCGAGGTCGGTGACGGGCTTGGGGGTGGGGGGAGTTGGGGTTCCGGGGTGGGTTGGGTGGGGGTGGGGCTAATGTCCCGGGCCCGGTTCGGACCTTGGGTCCGTTCCTGTGCCCGCCTCGGTGGTGGGGGTGGTGGTACGAGCAGCGGCAGCGGGCATGGAAACGGCGCCGCACCCGGTCGTTCCGGGGGCGGCGCCGTGATCCGTGATCAGAGTCCGGTGGTGAAGGGATTGTTGTGGACCGCGTTCGAGTGGTACGTGGTCCTGTCCTTGCGCAGCTGCTCCGTGCGGCCCAGCTCGATCAGGAGACCCTCCGCCGCCACGGAGCGGCGGCGCCTTTCCCGGCACATCACCTTGACGATGAGGTACAGCCCCGCGAGCCCCATCACGCTGAAGAGGACGATCAGTTCGGTCATGGCAATTCCCCCGTTGTCGCGCCCCCGCCCCGCGCATTCCGCTGATTCGGAGCGTCGCTGTCGACCGTACCTGCCGTTGTCAGACCTGGCTGCGAGGCTGGGGACATGGACACCACGTTGCAACTGACCATCGACTGCGCCGATCCTCGGGTGATGGTGACGTTCTGGATCGAAGCGCTGGGTTACGTGCCGGAGCCGGCGCCGGACGGGCATGTGACCTGGCGCGCGTACTGGGAGGGCATGGGGGTGCCCGCGGAGGAGCTGCCCGAAGGCGCGGGGGAGCTGCCGGAATCGATCGTGGACCCGTCCGGGCAGGGGCCCCGGGTGTGGTTCCAGCAGGTCCCGGAGCCCAAGGCGGGCAAGAACCGGGTGCACCTGGATCTGAAGGTCAGCGGGGGGCGCGGCGTTCCGATGGAACTCCGGACGCGGCGCGTCGACGAGACGGTGGAGCGGCTCACCGGGGCGGGGGCGACGGTGCTGCGCGTGCTGGACGAGTTGGACACGCACTACGCGGTGGTGATGCAGGACCCCGAGGGGAACGAGTTCTGCGTCGCCTGAGCGTGAGGTGCCGGGGGGAGTCGTACGGGGGAGCTGTGCGGGGTGGGGCGTACGGGGGAGCCGTACGGGGTGGGTTTCGGGGTGCTCTCGCTGGTCGTCGGTGGCAGCCGGCGGAGCCGGACGGTTCGCCGGTTCCTGCTCGTTGGGGCCGGGCGGGCATCTGCGATCCGGTGCAAGGTCCTGGGCTGCTGACCGCTGACCGCTGACGGAGGGGGGCCGCACCGGCTGAACGCTTGCGTCAGTCGGCGAGGGTGAGCGAGCGAAGGTCGGCATCCAGCGTGCGGATCAACTCGCCCACCCGTCCGCCGCCACTCGGCGCCGGCGGGAAGCGTTTGAGCACGTCAACGACGCCTGGCGTGGCGCGATGCGCCGTCTGCTCGATGTGTTCGGCACCGACGCTCCGATCGTCGTCGGCGCGGAGTTCGGCTGCTCTGGCCGCGTGGGCGGCGGCTCCGAGAATGTGCTTGACCTGGGTGGCCTTGGCCAGTGGATGCAGGTAGGCGGCGCCTGCCGCGGACATCGCTGCCCGAGCCGCCTCGCGCGCGGCCTCGGTGTCGGCACTTTTGGCCGCCTTGAGTGCCGCCCACGCTCGGTCGCGCAAGGCTTTCCCTCGCTCACCGCCCCGCGCGAACTCCCATGCGGTGTCGATGGCGTCTCGAGGTCGCGAGTCCTCCGGCTGGTCGCCCTCGAACACCTCGAGCACAGTTTCCGCGCACGCTGCGGCGAAGGCGGTGACCGCGCGCAGATCTTGCTTGCTCAGAGCGATCTCGCTCGCTTCCCCTGTCATGACTCCATCCTCGTCCCTTGCGCCGGACGGCCGGGTGGCCGGGTGGCCGGGGCAGCTCCGGGGCGGCCCCATGCCGACTGGCTCATGAGAGGGCTCGGCCGGGGTGAGTGCCTCGGGGGACGGTCGCGGCAGTAGTTCGTCGACCTGCGATTTCACGTGGGTGGAAGCTCGGTGCGGTGCGGTGCGGTGCGGTGCGGACTCGGCTCGTTCGGCCTGTCGGGTCGACGGGCCCGGTGCGTCGGCTGGGGCGGGCCCGGTTGGGCCGGCGTGCGTCCCGCCGTCGAGGTCTGGCCGCCTCGGTCGGGCAGGTGGGTCCGGCCGCTTCAGCCCGGGGGCTCCGGCCTGCCTTCTGGTGTGGGCCCGCGGGGTGCGGCGGACTTGGGCCGGGCGGGATGTGGCCGGGTGGGTAGTCCTGGAGGGGTGGCCTGGCCTGGCCCGCCCTGGTGCATCGCCTGGTGCGCGTCCGGCCGCCGGCGTCCGGTCCGCCTGGGCGGGCGCGCTGAGTTCGGCGGCAGGGGCCCGCCTGCTCGGGGTGAGCTGCTGGGATCGGCGTACAGGGTTGGTCGCCGGGATCGGTTGCCGAGTTCCGGCTGCCAGGGCCCTGGCCAGCGGGGCCTGGCCACCAGGTTGGCTCACCCCGGTCGGGCCGCTGCGTGGCCGTCGGTTCGCTGCCGAGGGCCTGCCGCCTGGCAGCTCCGGGGCGCGGTTGCCTGGCAGTACGGGATAGGTCCCGCGGCGGGGCCGAGGCGGGCCGCCGGCTGGGTTGCCCGGGGTGGGCCGACCCGCCGGGTCGCCTTGGTCAGGCCGCTTGGACGGTGAGGGTGATCGAGCCGTCGGGGGAGGTGGTGACGGTGACGGCGGTCAGGTCGAGGACGTGGGCGGTCGGGCCGTGGGCGGCGGCGCGGGGGCCGACGCCGATGACGCGCATGCCCGCGGCCTGGCCCGCGGCGATGCCGGCGGCGGAGTCCTCGAAGACGATGCAGTCGGCCGGGTCCACTCCGAGGGCGGCGGCGCCCATCAGGAAGCCCTCCGGGTCGGGCTTGCTGGCCTGCACGGACTCGGCGGTGACCCGGACCTCGGGCATCGGCAGGTCGGCGGCCGTCATCCGGGCCGTGGCCAGGGCCACGTCGGCGGAGGTGACCAGGGCGTGCGGGAGGGTGCTGAGGGAGGCCATGAAGGCGGCGGCGCCGCCGATCGGGACTACGCCCTCGGTGTCGGCGGTCTCGCGGGCGAGCATCACCGCGTTCTCGGCGAGGTTCTCCTCCATCGGGCGGTCCGGGAGGAGGATCGCCATCGTGGCGTAGCCCTGGCGGCCGTGGACCACCTTGAGGGCTTCCTTCGGGTCCAGCCCGTGGGTGACGGCCCAGTCGTACCAGCAGCGCTCGACCACCGCGTCCGAGTTGACGATGGTGCCGTCCATGTCCAGGAGCAGGGCCTTGGCGGTCAGGACGGCGGGGGCGGTGGTGGTGCTGGCCGGCATCGGAGGGGCTCCAGACGGGACGGGAAAGAGAACAAGTGGTTCCGTCCACCGGTCAGGGAGTGAGGACGGAACCACTTTGTTCCTGAACAATACAAAACGGGGAGGGGTGCTCGCCACCGGATCCGGTGTGTTCTATCCCTCCAAAGCGCGGCGGGTCGCCGGACCGTAGACGCCCCAAGGGTCCTCGTCGATGCCGTTGTACGCCTGGAACGTGGAGACCGCCGATTCCGTACGGGCGCCGTACCGCCCGTCGTACTTGCCGCGGTAGATGCCCTGCGCCGCCAGCAGGCGCTGGAGCTTCTCCACCTCGGCGCCCGAATCCCCGTACCGGAGGGTCGGCGCCTGCGTCGGCGGCCGCGAGGTCGGCGGGGAAGAGCGGCTCGGGGTGGGGGACGGGGCGGCCGACGGGGTCGACGAACGGCTCGGAGTGGGGGAGGGCGAGGGGGACGGCGAAGCGGACGCGGACGCGGAGCGGGAGGGGCTGGGGGAGGCGGAGGCGGAGGGGGGCGGGGTCGGGCCGGTGCTCTCGGCGGGCTGCGACGGGGTGGCCTGGGTGAGGCCGGCCACGGGGGAGGAGGGCTTCGCGTCGACGAGGGCGGCCTCCGGCGTGGCGGGCCCCGAGGCGGCCCACGCGACGAGGACGGCCGCGCCGACCACCACGACGGCGGCTGCCGCGATGGCGGTGAGCGTGCGTGTGCGGCGCCGCGGGGGTCGCGGGGGCCGGCTGGACGGGTCCGCGCCGTTCGGGCCGGCCATCCCGTGTGTCCCGTAGGCCGGGCCTGTCCTGCTGTCGGGGCCGGGGTGGGGGCCGGGGTGGGTCTCGGGTGACCCGTACGAGGCGTAGGCGCCGGGTGCCGCGTACGCCTCGTACGGCGGGACCGGGCGCAGCTGCATCGTTTCTTCGGACGGGGTCGGGGACGCTACGGGTATCCCGTACGCGGGAGTCTCAGCCCCGGGTGGCTGCGCCGCGGGATGGGCCGGGCCGACGGGGGACGAGTGCGGCGACGCGGCATCCGCCGGGCCGGGGTAGGAGGGGAAGACGGCCGTCGGGCCGGGGAGCTGAGGCGGGGCGCCCTCCGGGGAGCCCTGCGCGGCGGTGCCCATGGTGCCCGCGTGGGGCGGGCTGGAAGGCGAAGCCGTGCCTGCCGGGCCGCCGGGGCGGTGCGGCGAGCCGGGGGCCCGGGCCGGGTCGGCGGTCGTATCGGCCGGCGGGGCCTCGGCAACCGGCCCGGGGTGCGCGGAGGTGGCGCTCCTCGGGTTGGTGGAGGGCGCAGCGGCGTTCGGCTGGCCGGGGCGCGGCGGCAGACCGGGTGCGCGGCCCGGGTCCGGAGCGGAACCTGCGGAGCCCGGCTGCGCGGCAGCCCCGATCGGGCCGGGGTAGGGCGGCGGGGTGGTCGCCGGGCCGGGGTAGGGCTGCGCGAGGTCGGGCGGGCCCGGGTATGGCGGCAGGCCGGCTGCTTGGCCTGGGTGCGGTGCGGGATGCGGGCCGGCAGGACGCGCTGTGGCGCTGGTCGGGGCGGTGGTGGGTGTCGCGGTGCCTACGGGGTGAGGGCTCGCATGGCTGCTCGTCGGGCCGGAGTGGGGCGGCGTGCCGGCGGGGGCGGGGTAGGACGGGAGGGCAGCCGTCGTTTGGTTCGGGTGGGCCGTCGGATGCGGGGTGGCAGGGCGGGCTGTGGCGCCGGCCCGGTCGGTGGGGTGCATGGCGGGGCCCGCCGGGTGGGGGCTCGCAGCGGCGTCCGCCGGGGCAGGGCAGGCAGGCAGGACGGCCGTTTGGTCCGGTTGCGGTGCGGGATGCGGGGAGGCGGGGCGGGTAGTGGCGCCGCCCGGCGCGGTGGGGGATGACGGGGTGTCCGCCGGGTGGGCGTGCGGTGGCAGGCCGGCCGTCCGGACGGTGTCCGCAGCGGTGCCAGTCGGGCTGGCGTGGGGCGGCGGGGTGTCGGTTGGGCCGGGGTGCGGGGACGTAACGCCAGGCCAAGCGGCATGCGCCGGAGGGGTGCCCGGGTCGGAACGTAGAGCGGTGTTCGTCGGGCCAGGGGGCGGAGGGGCGGAATCCGGCCGGCCTGCGGGGGGCAGTGTCGTGCCTTGCGGGCGGGGGCGCGGCGGGGCGGCTGCCGGGACCGGGGGTGTTGTGGGGCCTGCCGGACGGGGCTGGTGCGCCGTGGTGGCGGCGAGGCCGGGATGCGCGGGGGCCCCTGGCCGGGCCGTGGTCCCTGCCGGGTCACGGTGGGGCGCAGGGGTGGCTGCGCCGGGGCTGTGGTGCTGTGCCGGGGTGCCCGTCGGGCCGCCGGGCCGTGCCGTCGTGGCTGCGGGCGGGGCCGGGTAGGCGGGGGGCGCCGACGTGCCCGGGTGGGCTGGGGGTGTCGGGGTGGGGGCTGGGGCGGTCGGCCCGGATGGGGGTGGCGGGGTGGGGGTCGGGGGGTCCGGGGTGGGGTTCGGGAGGGATATGTACGGGCGGATGCGCAAGGGTTGGAAGGCTGGGGGGCAGGCGCAGGGGCCTTTTGGCGTGTCGCAATCCGGACAGTGTTCGGTGTTCACTCGGATACCTCCCCTGGGCGCTGCCTGCGATTATGCAGACCCCCGGTAACCCGCCCAACCCGCCCGACAGGCCATAACGGGACACACCGCTCAGGATGGAGGAGTCGATCAGCCCTGAGGAGGAGCCGATGGTGCAGGACGTGACCACGGAGCCCGACCCGCGCAAGCGGACATCCGGACCCAGCGCCGAGCACGCCTCGCGTGAGGTGCTCGTTTCCATCGGTGCGCTGCTGCTGGGGCTGCTCATCTCTTCGCTCGACCAGACGATCGTGTCGACGGCGCTGCCGACGATCGTCAGCGATCTCGGCGGGATGTCGCACCTGTCGTGGGTGGTCACGGCCTACATGCTGGCGTCGACGGCCGCCACACCGCTGTGGGGCAAGCTCGGGGACCAGTACGGGCGCAAGAAGCTCTTCCAGTCCGCCATCGTGCTGTTCCTGATCGGGTCGGCCCTGTGCGGCCTGGCGCAGAACATGCCGCAGCTCATCGGCTTCCGCGCGCTCCAGGGACTGGGCGGCGGCGGGCTGATGGTGCTGTCGATGGCGATCGTCGGAGACATCGTGCCGCCGCGCGAACGCGGCAAGTACCAGGGGCTCTTCGGCGCGGTCTTCGGAGCCACCAGCGTGCTGGGTCCGCTGCTGGGCGGACTGTTCGTGGACCACCTGTCGTGGCGCTGGGTTTTCTACATCAACCTCCCCATCGGTCTCGTCGCCCTCGTCGTCATCGCCGCGAGCCTGAAGATCCCGGCGCGGAGCGAGAAGCACACCATCGACTACCTCGGCACCTTCCTCATCGCCTCCGTCGCGACCTGCCTGGTGCTCGTGGCCTCGCTCGGCGGTACGTGGGGCTGGAGCTCCCCGCAGATCATCGGGCTCGCGGTGCTCGGCCTCGTCCTGCTGGTCTGCTTCGTCCTCGTCGAGCGGCGGGCCGTGGAGCCGGTGCTCCCGCTCAAGCTCTTCCGGATCCGCACCTTCACCCTCTGCTCGCTGATCAGCTTCATCGTCGGCTTCGCGATGTTCGGCGCGATGGTCTACCTGCCGACCTTCCTCCAGGTGGTCCAGGGCGTCTCCCCGACCATGTCGGGCGTCCACATGTTGCCGATGGTGCTCGGACTGCTGATCACCTCCACCGTGTCCGGCCAGATCGTCAGCCGCACCGGGCGCTGGAAGGTCTTTCCGATCGCGGGCACGGCCCTGACCGCGGTCGGGCTGCTGCTCCTGCACCAGCTGGAGCGCACCAGCTCCACCTGGGAGATGAGCGTCTACTTCTTCGTCTTCGGCGCCGGCCTCGGACTGGTCATGCAGGTGCTCGTCCTCGTCGTGCAGAACTCGGTCAGCTACGCCGACCTCGGCGTCGCCACCTCGGGCGCCACCTTCTTCCGCTCCATCGGCGCCTCCTTCGGCGTCGCCATCTTCGGCACGATCTTCACCAACCGGCTCGACGACAAGCTGGCCGGTGCGCTCAAGGGGGTCCCGCTGCCGCCGGGGCTGGACACGAGCAAGCTGGAAGCCGACCCGCGCGCCATCGGCACCCTCCCCGCCGCGCTGCGCCCGCGCATCCTCGACGCCTACTCCACCTCCATCACCGACGTCTTCCTCTACGCCGCCCCCGTGGTGCTGGTCGCCTTCGTCGTGGCCTGGTTCCTCAAGGAGGACAAGCTGCGCGCCTCGGTGACGGCGCCCGACGTCACCGAGACCCTGGCCTCCAACCCCGTCCAGCGCTCATCACGGGAGGAGGTCGCCCGCGCCCTGACGACGCTCGGGACCCTCCAGGGCCGCAAGCACGTCTACGAGAAGATCACCGCGAAGGCCGGCTACGACCTGCTGCCCGCCGCCAGCTGGCTGCTGCTGCGGATCAACCGGTACGGCAGCGCCGACCCGGCCGTGCTGGCGGAGAAGACCATGGTGCCGCTGCGGGCCATCACGGACGCGGGCCGCCAGATCGAGGAGCGGGGGCTGGCCGTCCGCGACGGGCTGCCGCTGATCCTGACGGACAAGGGCCGCGAGAGCGCACTGAAGCTGTCCGCCGCGCGGGAGGAGTCGCTTGCCGAACTGCTCGGCGACTGGTGGACCGCGGACCGCCCGACCGACCTGTCCGAACTGGTCGCGGAGATCAACTCGGAGCTCTGCGGATCCGTCGACGAGGAGCCTTACGAGGCCTTGCCCCGCCGGGACCATTCCGCCAGGTGACCGCAGCGTCGGCACGGCGGGGCGGGTCAGGGCCACCGCCCCGTCAGGCCAGGTGCTTCTCGAACCAGTGCTCGGCGTAGGGGCCGGAGCTGTACGCGGGTATTTCCGCGTACCCGTGGCGCGCGTACAAGGCGCGGGCCTCCACCAGGTCGGAGCGGGTGTCCAGCCGGACCCGCTCGGCGCCCAGGGCGCGGCCGGCGTCCTCCAGGGCACGGAGCAGGGCCGCCCCGCCGCCCGTACCGCGGGCGCGCGGGTCCACGTACACCCGGGTGAGCTCGGCGGTGACGGGGTCCAGGACGCGTATCCCCCCGCAGGCGAGGGGCTGTCCGTCGAGCCGGCCGACCACGAACCGGCCCGTCGGCGCCGTCAGTTCGTCGTCCGGGAAGTCCAGGAGGCCCTGGTCGATCTCCGCCTCGGTGACCGGCCGCCGCCAGTACCGGCCCGCGACCTCCGCGTAGTACGCGCGGCGCAGCAGCGTGGCGTCCGGGGTGGTGAACGGCTCGGCGGCGACCTGCCAGGTCGACGTCGCGCGGAGCTTCTCTGTGCTCGTCATGGCGTCAGTCATAGCGTCATTGTGGAGCCGTGCCCCGCCGCCCGCGCTGGAATATCCACAGGGCCGGGCCGATGATAGGAAAAGGGTCAAACCGTACGCACGAAGGGCGTGACCGTCATGTCGGAGCATCCTGACTGTGCCCTGATCCGCCGCGGCTACGAGGCTTTCGGCCAGGGTGACATGGAGAAGCTGAGCGCGATGATGACGGCCGACGTCATCCAGCACGTCCCCGGCAGCAGCCCCATCTCCGGACACCACAAGGGGCGCGAGGCCGTCCTCGACCTCTACCGCCGGATGGGAGCGGAGACGCACGGCACAATGCGGCTCCACCTGGACAAACTGCTCGCGGACGGCCGCGGCCACGTCATGAGTTTCCACACAACCCGCGCCGATCGCGGCGACCGCGGGATCGAGATCCACGAGGGCATCTTCTTCACCATCGTCGGCGGGAAGATCAGCGACCTCGACGTCTGCATCGAGGACATCGACGAGATGAACGCCTTCTGGAGCTGAGCCGAGCCGAGCCGAGCTGAGCCGAGCCGAGCTGAATTGCGGAAGGGCCCGGAGCCGCGGCTCCGGGCCCTTCCCACGCGCTCAGACCTGCTTCGGCGCCGCCTGCTGCACGACCTCGAAGGACCACACCGTAGAGCCCGTGGCAGCGGGCTTCGGCCGCTCCGCGCCGCCTTCCGGCCCCGCCTGACCGCCACCGGGACCGCCCTGACCGCCCGCCGCGCCGCCACCCTGGTGGGCCGCCTTCATGGGCCCCTCCATCCACGCCTGGAAGTCCTCCTCGGAACGCCAGCGCGTGTACACGAGATACTGGTCCGTGCCCTCGACGGGCCGGAGCAGCTCGAACCATTCGAAGCCGTCCGAGCTCTCCACGGAGCCCGCACGGGAGGCGAACCGCTGCTCCAGAACCTCTCGCTGTTCGTCCGGGACGGTGAGGGCGTTGATCTTCACGATGCTCATGCCCGCCATCCTAGGTATCGCGCGGGGGATATCGTCGTCCGGGTAAATGAAGCGCGCGGTATGAAACGCAGTACGAAACGCGGCAGCCAGGCGAAGTCAGGGTTGCAGTCAACAGGGCGGGAGGCCGGCGAGGCGTGGCTAACGCGGCGGAGCACAGTGGTGCGAACGGACATGCCGGGGTCATAGGCGGTAGCGGCGGAAGACTCGGGGCGGCACGCCTCATGCTGTGGGCACTGGCCCTGCTGCTCGCCGTCAGACAGGCCGCGGTCGTGCTGCGCGTGCCACCGGGCGAGTGGCTCAGCGGGTTCCACCTCCCGGGCAGCCTGCCGGGCTCGCTCTACACGAACGGCCAGTTCACCGGGACCCCCTTCGCGGGGCTGGTCCTCAAGCCGCTCCTGGGGCTCGCCGCGCCCTCCCTGGAGGTGACCTGGACCTGCGTGACCCTGCTGCTCGTCGCCGCCGTCGGGCTGGTCGCCGCGCGCGCCCTGCCCGACCCCGTGCCGCGGCGCACCGCGCTGCTCGCCGCGCCCGTGCTGGTCGCGCTGATGATGGTCTCGCTGCCCGTCCGCGAAGCCGCGCTGCCCGGGCAGACCGCCGTACTGCCGGTCCTGCTGGTGCTCCTCGCCGTGTTCCGGGTCCCGAGCGAACGCCCCTCCGGGTTCCTGATCGGCCTGGCCGCAGCCCTCCAGCCCGCGCTGCTGCTCTTCGCCCCGCTGCTGTGGCTGTCCGGACGCCGGACCACCGCGCGCTCCGCCGCCGTGACCTTCGCCGGAGCCACCGCCCTGTCCTGGGCGGCCCTGCCCAGCGACTCGTGGACGTACTGGGTCCAGCACCTGGCCGGCACCGGGCTCGGCGGCGCACCCGACGGGCTCGCCAACCAGTCCGTGCACGGCGCCCTGCTGCGCCTGGGTCTGACCGGCCCCGGCGAGATCCTCCTCTACGCCGCCCTCGCGGCCCCGATCATCTGGATCGGCCTGCGCCGCGCCGCCCGCTACGCCCGCGACGGCCAGCTGCTGCTCGCCGTCGCGATCACCGGCTGCGTGGCCGTCGCCGTGTCCCCGACCGGCTGGCGCCACCAGCTGCTGTGGGTGCTGCTCGCGGTCGCGGGCAAGGTCGGCAAGCGGGCCGCGGACCGGCCGGTGTGGCCGGTCGCCGTGGTCCTCGCCATGACCCTGCCGAGCGACGTGCTGCTGCCCAACCTGGTCGCGCTGGGCCCCGTACGCGACAACGTGCTGCTCCTCGCGGCCCTCGCGGCGGCCTGCGCCGTGCCGTTCCTGCCGCGCTCCTCCCCGTACTGGCGCGAGCCGGTCCCCACCGCCTACGGGCGGCCCGCGCCCGCGCGGTGGGCGCGGGTCCCGCTGCTGCCGTTCTGGCGGCGCGTGCTGTCGCGTCCGAACCTGTTGCTGGAACTGCTCCTGATACGGGTCGGCTACTCGCTCTACTCGCACATCCGGGCCGCCGCCCCCACCAGCCGCACCCTCGCGGAGGGCAACGGCAGCCAGATCCACGGGATCGAGAAGGCGCTCGGCATCGACATCGAGCACGCCGTGAACCACGCCGTCGTCGGGGCGCCCTGGCTGGAGGCGTTCTTCAACTTCTACTACACCTCCTTCCACTTCGTGGTCCCGCTGACGATCCTGGCCGTCCTGTACTGGCGCCGCCCCAAGGACTACCGCTGGGCGCGGGCCTCGCTGGGCCTGGCCACCGTGCTCGCCCTCATAGGTTTCTGGCTGTACCCGCTGGCACCGCCGCGGCTGATGCCCGGGCTGGGTTTCGTGGATACCGTGCACGGGGTCCAGGACCTGGCGAACCCGAGCTACGGGGCCATGACGGCGATCTCCAACCAGTACGCGGCGATGCCCTCGCTGCACTTCGGCTGGTCGCTGTGGTGCGGGATCGTCATCGTCACGATCGCGCCGAAGCGCTGGCAGAAGCTGCTCGGTGCGCTGCACCCGACGATCACCGTCTGCGCGATCGTCGCGACCGCCAACCACTGGGTGCTCGACGCGGTCGGCGGCGCGGTCGTCGTCGTGGCCGGGTTCGGGCTCGTCTACGTGCTCTCAGGGCCTCGGGGCGATGCCGTGCCGGCCGGGGTGGCCGTGCCTCGGCCGCGGCGGCCCGAGCGGGTGGGGGCGGGGTCCGCGGGGTCCGCTGAGCGGACTCGGGCCTAGCCGCCTGTGCGGTGACGACGAAGGGGTGCCGGGGCGGTGTAGCAGCCCGCCCC
>NZ_JBHXKA010000022.1:0-81335 GCF_042722885.1 Streptomyces sp. NPDC058401 | reverse complement strand
AGGGGCCCTTCAGCCCGTCCGGCGTTTGAGGACCGGGTCTGGGCGGAGCCCAGGGAACGGTCCCTTCAGCCCGTCCGGCGTTTGAGGACCGGGTCTGGGCGGAGCCCAGGGAACGGTGGAAGGGCGGGTAGGGGACAAGCCCCGCAGGGCCCGCCCAGTCCACGCCGAGCGGCCAGACGGCCAGGCGGCCAGGCGGCCAGGCAGGCGACGGCTAAGCCGACACCGGGGCCCGGTGCCGCCCGGCGGCTGCCGCGGCAAGCCGCCCGAGCGCCTCGTCACGCCCACACGCATGCGCCCCCAGCGCAGTATGCCGAGCCACGATCCCCCGCTCGGCCCGCATCAACCGCCACCCCCGCCGCAAAAGCATCGGCACGGACTTGCGCCCCTCCCGCAGATCACGGGCGAGCCTCCGCCGGAAGGTGGTGCTGGGCCGCCCGCGCAGACAGATCGCGTCCGCCAGCAGCCCCAGCTCCTGGCACCGCACCGCGACGTCAGCCGCGAAGATCCCCTCGGCGATGAACAGCGGGGTCCGCGAAATGTCCAGCGACTCCGTACCGGTCCGCGAGGAGGTCGCGATGTCGTAGACGGGGACCTCGGTCCGCCCGCCCGCGCACAGCTCGGCGATCGCGGCGACGGCCGCATCCGCGTCCCAGGACAGCGGGGAGTCCCAGTCGATGTCGGCGCTGCCCTCGACGCACGGGAGGGTCGGGTCGTCGCCGTCCTTGTAGAAGTCGTCCAGGCGCAGCACGGGCAACCCGGAACGGGCCGCCAACGAGGACTTGCCGGAGCCCGAGGGTCCGGTCAGCAGGACGACACGCGTAGGCAGAGGAGAGGAACGGCTCACGGAACACAAGTGTGAACTATTAACTCGCGCAGGGGACCTACCCAAAGGCCCGTTGGTATCCAGGATCACACCTCCACTACGCTGCGTGCGCGCACGACTACGTCCCCACACGACCCCACAGGCGGGAACCCATGGCACGTCACGCAGCCCCCAAAGTCCCCTCCCCCAAGGCGCTGCGCAGCGCGGGCCTGACCCTCTCGATGGCCGGTGCGGCCCTCGCGATGGCTGCCGGCGGCGCGCAGGCGGGCGAGCTCGATGTTCCGGCGGCCCTCGCGGGGGTCTCCAACCCGATCTCGAACCTCAAGGTGAATCCGCTGGCCAACACCGGTGTGGACCCCCTCGACAACGGCGTCGCCACCCAGGTCGCGGATTTCCCCTCCGTCGGCACCGGCATGGTCACGGGCATCCTGACCCGGGGGCCGTCGGTCGGCGAGCTGCCCACCGCCGCGGCGACGTCCCTCCTGGGGCCCCTGACGGGCGGCAAGTAGCTCCCGTGGCTCCCGTAGGACGTGAAGAGGCCCCGGCAGCGCGGGGGACGCCGCCGGGGCCCGTCTTCGGGGGGTGGGGCCTCTAGTACGAGGACCCGCCCGCGCCCAGCGACCCGGTCGGGTGCCAGACGGTCTTGGTCTCCAGGAACGCCGTCATGCGCGACGTGCCCGGGTCCGCGCTCCAGTCGTCCACAGGCTGTGGACGCAGGACGCGCTTGAGGTTGTCCGCGGCCGCGATCTCCAGCTCCTTGGCCAGCGGCTCGTCGGCGCCCGCCAGGTCGATCGCGTTGACGTCCTGGTGGGAGGCCAGGTGCGGGCCCATCTCGGCGGCCTTGCCGGACAGGATGTTGACCACGCCGCCGGGCAGGTCGGAGGTGGCCAGCACCTCGCCGAGGGACAGCGCGGGCAGCGGGGCCTTCTCGGAGGCGATCACGACGACGGTGTTGCCCGTGGCGATCACCGGGGCGATCACGGAGACCAGTCCGAGGAAGGACGAGTCCTGCGGGGCGACGGCCGTGACCACACCGGTCGGCTCGGGGGTGGAGAGGTTGAAGTACGGGCCCGCGACCGGGTTGGCCCCGCCCACGATCTGGCCGATCTTGTCGGTCCAGCCCGCGTACCAGACCCAGCGGTCGATGGCCGCGTCGACGACGGCGGCGGCCTTCGTCTTGGACAGGCCCTCGGCCTCGCCGACCTCGCGGACGAACTGCTCGCGGCGGCCCTCCAGCATCTCGGCGACGCGGTAGAGGATCTGGCCGCGGTTGTACGCGGTGGCGCCCGACCAGCCGCCGAAGGCCTTGCGGGCGGCGACGACCGCGTCGCGGGCGTCCTTGCGGGAGGACAGCGGGGCGTTGGCCAGCCACTTGCCCTTCGAGTCAGTCACCTCGTACACCCGGCCGCTCTCGGAGCGGGGGAACTTGCCCCCGACGTACAGCTTGTAGGTCTTGAAGACGCTCAGACGCGTCTGCGCCGAAGAATCAGACATCGAGGTAGCCCTCCAGGCCGTGACGGCCGCCTTCGCGCCCGAAGCCCGACTCCTTGTAGCCGCCGAAGGGCGAGGTCGGGTCGAACTTGTTGAACGTGTTGGCCCACACCACACCCGCACGGAGCTTGTTGGCGACCGCGAGGATGCGGCTGCCCTTCTCCGTCCAGATGCCGGCGGACAGGCCGTACTGGCTGTTGTTGGCCTTGGCGACGGCCTCGTCGGGCGTACGGAAGGTCAGCACGGACAGCACCGGGCCGAAGATCTCGTCGCGGGCAACGGTGTGCGACTGGGAGACGTTCGTGAAGAGCGTCGGGGCGAACCAGTAGCCGGCGTTCGGCAGTTCGCACGGCGCCGACCAGCGCTCGGCGCCCTCCGCCTCGCCGGTGTCCGCGAGGGCGGTGATCCGCGCGAGCTGCTCGGCGGAGTTGATCGCGCCGATGTCGGTGTTCTTGTCGAGCGGGTCGCCCAGGCGCAGCGTGGTCAGCCGGCGCTTGAGCGAGTCGATCAGCTCGTCGTGGATCGACTCCTGGACCAGGAGGCGCGAGCCCGCGCAGCAGACCTGGCCCTGGTTGAAGAAGATGCCGCTGACGATGCCCTCGACGGCCTGGTCGATGGGGGCGTCGTCGAAGACGATGTTGGCGCCCTTGCCGCCCAGCTCCAGGGTGAGCTTCTTGGAGGTGCCGGCGACCTGGCGCGCGATGGCCTTGCCGACGGCGGTGGAGCCGGTGAAGGCGACCTTGTTCACGTCGGGGTGCTCGACGAGGGCCGCGCCCGCGTCCCCGTACCCGGTGAGGATGTTGACGACGCCCTTGGGCAGGCCCGCCTGGCGGCAGATGTCCGCGAAGAAGAGCGCGGAGAGCGGGGTCGTCTGGGCCGGCTTGAGCACGACCGTGTTGCCGGTGGCGAGCGCCGGGGCGATCTTCCACGCGAGCATCATCAGCGGGAAGTTCCACGGGATGACCTGGCCGGCCACGCCGAGGGGGCGCGGGTTGGCCCCGTAGCCCGCGTGGTCGAGCTTGTCGGCCCAGCCCGCGTAGTAGAAGAAGTGCGCGGCGACGAGCGGGAGGTCCGCGTCGCGGGTCTCCCGGATCGGCTTGCCGTTGTCGAGGGTCTCCAGGACGGCCAGCTCGCGGCTGCGCTCCTGGATGATCCGGGCGATGCGGAAGAGGTACTTGGCGCGCTCGGAGCCGGGCAGCGCGGACCACTTCTCGAAGGCCTTGCGGGCGGCCTTCACGGCGCGGTCCACATCGGCGGCGCCGGCCTGCGCGACCTCGGCGAGGACCTCTTCGGAGGCCGGGGAGACGGTCTTGAAGACCTTGCCGTCCGCCGCGTCGGTGAACTCGCCGTCGATGAACAGGCCGTAGGAGGGCGCGATGTCGACGACGGACCGGGACTCGGGGGCGGGTGCGTACTCGAATGCGGATGCCATGGCGATCAGTCCACCGTCACGTAGTCGGGACCGGAGTACCGGCCGGTGCTCAGCTTCTGGCGCTGCATCAACAGGTCGTTGAGCAGGCTGGAGGCTCCGAAGCGGAACCAGTGGTTGGACAGCCAGTCCTCGCCCGCGGTCTCGTTGACCAGGACCAGGAACTTGATCGCGTCCTTGGTGGTCCGGATTCCACCGGCCGGCTTCACACCGATCTGGATTCCGGTCTGCGCCTTGAAGTCGCGGACGGCTTCGAGCATGAGGAGCGTGTTCGCGGGCGTCGCGTTGACCCCGACCTTGCCGGTGGACGTCTTGATGAAGTCGGCCCCGGCCATCATGCCGATCCAGGAGGCGCGGCGGATGTTGTCGTACGTGGACAGCTCGCCGGTCTCGAAGATCACCTTGAGCCGGGCCGCGCTGCCGTCGGGGCGGACGCAGGCCGCCTTGACGGAGCGGATCAGCTCGTAGGTGTCGAGGTAGCGGCCGGCGAGGAAGGCGCCACGGTCGATGACCATGTCGATCTCGTCGGCGCCGGCGGCCACGGCGTCGGCCGTGTCGGCGAGCTTGACGGGCAGGGCCGCGCGGCCGGCCGGGAAGGCGGTGGCCACGGAGGCGACCTTGACGTCGGCTCCGTGCAGGGCCGCCTTGGCGGTGGCCACCATGTCGGGGTACACGCAGACGGCGGCCGTCATGGGCGTGGTGCGGTCGGTCGGATCGGGGTTGGCTGCCTTGGCGGAGAGCGCCCGGACCTTGCCCGGGGTATCCGCGCCTTCCAGCGTCGTCAGGTCGATCATCGAGATGGCGAGGTCGATGGCGTACGCCTTGGCCGTCGTCTTGATCGAGCGGGTGCCGAGGGAGGCCGCGCGGGCCTCCAGGCCGACAGCGTCGACGCCGGGCAGCCCGTGCAGGAAGCGGCGCAGCGCACTGTCGGACGTCGTCACGTCAGCGAATGCGGTGAGGGTGGTGGGCATGGTCACCAGATGAGCATATCTACGCGCGTAGCGACCTGTCACCCCCCTCCGCCGATTCGAGCGCATCCGGGATGGAATCGCCGCGTCCGATCCGACACGCATTCGACCGTTACGCGCTCATGACAGGAGGCGAATCCTCCGGCCTCACAAGATCCCTAGATTCGTCACAGCAGCCCGCCACTCCTGACCCGGCCGAAAGAGACCGAACAGACTCGACGCGGCATGCGACTCTCCTCCACCGTCCGCCCCTTTTCGCGCCGTTCGCGCCCTTCGCGCGCCCGCGCCGACCGCGCTCCAGGAGTCGTTATGCGTACATCCGTGCCCCTCGTCCTCCGCACCTCCACCGTCACCGCCGCCCTCGCGGGCGCGATGCTCGTACCGGCCGCCGCCGGCGCGGCCTTCGCCGCGCCGGTCACCGCGACCCCGCAGATGGCCGCCGTCGCGGCCCCGGCCGCCGTCGCGGCCACCGACAACAGCCGTTACGAGGGCAAGGCCGTGTACATCGGCGAGGGCCTGGTCGCGGTGCTGCGCAACAAGGTGGAGGGGCCGGAGGCCTGGATCCGCGAGGTCGGGCCCAAGTGGAAGCCGGGCGACGACTACCTGTCCGCCCGCGTCGTGGTGGTGATCGACCGGGGGGCACCCGCCTCGGAGGTCTACGGCCTGACGGCCAAGCTGACCAACCCCTCGACCACCCACCCCGTGCTCGTCGTCACCACCAAGGCCGGTGTGGCCAAGTCCTACCCCCTGCCTGCGGGCAAGGCCGGTTCGGAGTGCAGGGTGGGCCCGAAGAACCAGCCCCTGGGCGCGGGGGTACGGGCCGACCTCTACTTCGGCTCAAACGGCCCGGAGGTGTTCCTCTTCGAGGGCGGCGACGACCGCGGCTTCGCCCGCCTCGAGATCAACGAGCCCTCGCTGCCGGAATCCCAGGGCATCATCGTCCGGATCCTGAACCCCCGCGGTGCCGCGCCCGTCCTCGAATGGAAGACCCAGGGCGGCGCCGGCGCTCCGTTCGGCCGGGCCTCGTTCCCGAAGCTCCCCAAGGGGTGCAAGCCGAATTACGAGCTCTCCGAGACCAAGCCGGCTCCGAAGCCCACCGCCCCCGCCCCGGCGAAGCCGAAGCCGCAGACGGTCGTCGTCCCGAAGGGGCCGGTCGCCGCGGGCGCCGAGCTGGGTACGGAGGCCGGCGAGGGCGCGGGCGCGGGTGCTCCGGTCGCGGTCGCCGGTGCCGGGGTCCTCGCGGCGGCCGCCGTGCTCGGTGCGGCCTTCGCGGTCCGTTCCCGCAGGGCCCGCTCCCGCGGCTGATCACCACCCGGGCGCGAGGGCCCGTACCCTCAGCCGCGCCCTCCGGCGGGCCGCCTTCGTGGTGGCCCGCCGGAGGGCGTTCCCGCGCTGGTCACACAGATGTTCGCTGTTACGCAGCCATGACAGGGCGACCACGTTCCGGTAGCGCGCGATCCGTAGGTTTCTCCTCAGCAGCCCCGCAGACCTGACCGGACGAAACCCCGACAGCGACACCGCGGCATGCGACTCTCCACCCGATCCCAGACAATGCTTGCAGGAGTCGTTATGCGTACCGCCATCCGTACCTCGATCGTCACCGCCGCCCTCGCCGGAGCGCTCCTCGCGCCCGCCGCGACGGCCATCGCCGCGCCCGCCCGGGCCGCGACCTCGGTGTCGGCGGTGTCGGCGGTGTCGGCGGTGGCCACGGTGTCGGCGAACTCCTCGGGCAACGACCGCTACGAAGGTGAGATCGTCGACCTCGGCAAGGGGAAGATCGCGGTGCTGCGCAACAAGTCCGAGGGCCCCGAGGTCTGGATCCGCGCCGTCTCCCCCGACTGGAAGCCCGGCGACGGCTGGGCCGGCCGCGTGCTGGCGAAGCTCGACCGCACCCACCCCCTCGCCGTGCTCGACGGCGTCCAGTACAAGCTCACCGACAACGGCGAAGGCTTCGACATCCGCGTGCTGGGCGAGGGCGCCTCGACCTTCCAGCAGATGCCGAAGGCCGAACGGACCGCCAAGCCGAGCGCCAAGCCCACGGCCAAGCCCGCCGCGAAGCCAGCCGTCACCGCCAAGCCGCAGACCGCCGTCGTTCCCAAGGGTCCCGTCGCCGCGGGCGCCGACTTCGACGAACTCGGCGAAGCCGCCGGGACCGCGCAGGCCGCCGCCGCGGACACCGACAACACCATCACCGCGGCCACCGGCGCCGCCCTCGTGGCGATCCTCGCCGGGCTCGGCACCACCTTCGTGGTCCGCGCCCGCAAGGCCCGTACCCACGGCTGAACCGCCCCACCCCGAGCCATTCGTTCCCGCTTCCGGCGGGCCACCCCGCGGTGGCCCGCCGCAGGCCGTTCCCCCCGGAGCCGACCCCATGGATCACCGCCCGTCCCGCCGGCGCACGCTGCTCGCCGCCGTCCTGCTCGGCCCGCTGGCGCTGGTCGCCCTGACCGGGTGCGGCGGCGCCGCACCGGCCGCCACTCCGCCGCCGCACATCGCCGAGACCTCGGCCGCTCCCGTGCCCGCCCCGTCGGCCCCGGCCTCGGCAGCGCCCGCCGCCGCCCTGCCCGCCTCCGCGCCCGTCCGCGTACGGATCGCCTCGGCCGGTGTGGACGCCTCGCCGCTCCTGGAGCTCGGGCTGGCCTCCGACGGCTCGGTCCAGGTGCCCTCCGTGGCGGACGGGGACAAGATCGGCTGGTACACCAAGGGAGTCACCCCCGGTGAGACCGGCCCGGCGGTGCTGATCGGCCACTTCGACACCGCGCGCGGCCCGGCCGTCCTGCGCAACGTCTCGCGCGTCCACACCGGCGACGAGATCCGGGTGACCAGGGCGGACGGCACCGAGGCCGTCTTCCGGGTGCGCGAGCTGGAGCAGGTGGACAAGAAGCACTTCCCCACCGCGAAGGTCTACGGGGACACCCCGCGCCCCGAGCTGCGCGTGATCACCTGCGGCGGTGAAATCACGGACGGTCACCGCCCCGACAACATCATCCTGTACGCCGATCTCGTGGGGTGAGACGGCTTGAGGCAGAATCGGCCGCATGAGCAGCGATCAGCCCACTGAAGAGCCGGCGTACGAAGACCGGGTCTACCGCTCCCCGATGGCCACCGTCACCGGGGTGGTGCTGCTCGGGCTGCTCGCCTGGCTCTGCGGGGACGCCGTGGTGCGGGGCTCCGGGAACGTTCCGTGGATCGCCCTCGCCGTGGCGCTGTGCGTGGCCCCGGTCATCGTCGCGTTCACGATCCGTCCGGCCGTCTTCGCGGGCGCCGACCGGCTGCGCGTGCGCAACCCCTTCCGGACCATCGAGCTCCCCTGGGGCGCCGTCGACACCGTCCGCGCCCGGTTCTCCGCCGAGGTGCTGGCCGAGGGGGCGACGTACCAGCTGTGGTCCATCCCGGTCTCCCTGCGGGAGCGCAAGAAGGCCAACCGCCGTCAGACGGGCCGGCTCGGCATGGGCAACGGCCAGGGCAAGACCCCCGACGAGGAAGTCCGCCGTGCGTCCGCCGACCAGATCGTGGACGAACTGCGCGAACTGCACGAGCGCGGTGCCTCGCGGACCGGCGCCCAGGGCTCGGCGAAGGTCTCCTGGTCGTACGAGATCATCGCCCCCGCCGTGATCGGCGCGCTGATCCTGATTGTGCTGCTCGCCACCGGCTGACCGGCGGTTTCCCCGGAACCGCCGGGGCCGGAAGCCGCGTCTCCACTGGCGTGCACCGTCTCAAGGGCAAGCGTGTCAAGGGCAGCGGCAGCAGCAGTGCCGACGTACAGCTGTGGATCCGGCTTCTGGCCGGGGTCCTGCTGGGCGCCCACCTCCTCCTCGTCGGCTGGCTGATGCTGCGCCCGCTGGACGTGCCCTGGGCGGCGGCCGCCAATCTGAGCCCGCTCGAGGGAATCAGGGCGGACCTCTCCTACGGGCCCCTGGAGGCCGCCCGCCGGATCGGCGGCGGGCTGGCGCTGCTGGCCCCGCTCGGGGTGCTGCTGCCGCTGCTCAGCGGCCGTGTGGAGCTCGCACCGCTGGCGACCTGGTCCTCGCTGGCCCGGACGGCCGCCGCGGGCGCGCTGGTCGCCGTCGGCATCGAGATGCTCCAGACCGCGGTCCCGGGGCAGGTGGTCGATGTGGATTCGGTGCTGCTGAACACCCTCGGCGTGATGCTCGCGCACCTGGCCGTCGTCCCGGCCCTGAGGGCCCGGCTGAGGCGTTCTCAGGGCCCGACCCCGAGAATTACCAGGGTCGGGCTCGGCCCTTGGACCGACGTTCTGTCCTCTGTTCAGCGGGAGTATTGAGGCATCGCGGGAAAGCGTCCCGCGGACCGCACAACGACCGAGGAGAGACCATGAGCGCCCTTGCCCGCCCCCGTGACGGACGATGGATCGGCGGAGTCTGTGCCGGTCTGGCGCGCCGCTTCGGAATATCCGCGAACACGATGCGGATCATCTTCGTCGTCTCGTGCCTGCTGCCCGGCCCGCAGTTCCTCCTCTACCTGGCGCTGTGGGTGCTCCTGCCGAACGAGAAGTCGGGCACGGCTTCCGCCACCGCCGGCTGGTAATCGGCCGGAGCCGGAATTCAGCGCGCGGCGCGGACCTTCTGGAGCTGCTTGTCCGCGACCTCGTGCGGGACCTGGGGGGTCTGGCGGCCGCCCGTGACGTTGAGCGCCATGAGGCGCATGACGGTGTCGCCCTGGCGTACGACGACCAGGTGGACCTGGGCGGTGACGCCCTCGGCGGCCGCGGTCGTGGTCCAGCTGACGCTGTCGTCGCCGCCCGTCTTGTAGTCGGCCGCCTTCACGTCGCGGTAGGTGCCGCTCTGCTTCTCGACGGTGGCGGTGAAGCCGCCGGCGCAGGCGGCCACGGCGTCCTTCAGCCGGGCGATCAGCGTCTTGGCGTCGGATTCCGCGTAGGAGCTGACGGAGGCGGAGACGGCCAGGCCCAGCTGCTTCTGCGAGCCGATGCCCCGGTTGACGGTCTCGCGCGCCGCCGGGTCGGGCTCGTCGCCCATGATGTCGGCGAGCGGCTGGCAGGCCTTGCGGTCCGCCTGCGGCTGGCCGTCGGGGGCGTTCGGGTTCTTGCCGTTCGCGGAGATCTGATAGCCGGCCAGGTCGCCCTGTTGCAGGGCGGAGCGCTCCAGTCGGCTGGAAGCCCGCCCGGGGCCGGTCGTGCCGCCGGTGCCGCCCGTGTCGCCGGCTCCGCCGGTGCCCGCGGAGCCGGGGGACCCCGCCGGGCCGGACGCGCCGGCCGAGCCCGTCGGCACGGGCTGCCCGGGCGCGCTCGCGGAGCCCTTCGGGTCCGGGTCCTTGCCGGAGGCGGGGGTGTTCGTACTGCCGCAGCCCACCATCGCGGACAGCAGGGCGGGGAGCAGCACGGCCGTGGCCGTTCGTGCCTTCATGTGCATGATCGAAACCTCATACCCAGGGTTTTGGCGGGCAGTTGGCGGTGATCCTGGCACATGCCGCGACGCGGCACACACCTGCTCGAAGAGGCGTGCGCCGCGTGGGCGTGCGTGCGAATCGCGTACGGGTCGCGTACGAATCCGGCAGGGGATCCGAAGTGGATCAGGCGCCGAGGCCGCTGGTCGGCAGACCGCCGAGCAGGCCGGTGACCGTGCCGAGCGCGGCGGCCGGGTCGGTCGCCTCGGGGGCCTGCTGGCCCTCTTCGGCGGTCACGTGCTGCTGGCTGGTCGCGCCCTGGACGGCGCCCGTGACGGTACCCAGCGCGTCACCGAGACCGACGGCGGGGACGGCGGCCGAGGCGGTACCGGCGGCGACGGCGGCAAAGGCGGCACCGAGAGCGGCAACACCGAGGGTCTTGGCAGCTGACTGCTTCATGAAGAATCGTCCTTGCGACGGGGAAATGAGCGGCTCCGCAAACTAGTCACTTCAAACCCCCTCCCGCAAACATCATTAAATACGAGAAAGCGCCCGGGAATTGCTCCTCCCGGGCGCTTTCAGTCCGTCACGCCTTGGCCTACGCCGAGACGGAACCGCTGGTGGAAGCAGTCTGACGGAACAGCCATTCCGACTTCAGCTCCGCATAACCGGGCTTGATCACGTCGTTGATCATGGCCAGTCGTTCATCGAAAGGAATGAACGCGGACTTCATCGCATTGACGGTGAACCACTGCATGTCCTCGAGCGAATAGCCAAAGGTGTCGACCAGGTGCTCGAACTCGCGGCTCATGCTGGTGCCGCTCATCAGCCGGTTGTCGGTATTGACGGTCAGCCTGAAGTGCAGTTTCCGCAGAAGGCCGATCGGGTGCTCGGCGTAGGAGACCGCCGCGCCCGTCTGCAGGTTCGACGTCGGGCACATCTCCAGCGGGATCCGCTTGTCCCGGACGTAGGACGCCAGGCGGCCCAGCGTCACGGAACCGTCGGCGGCGACCTCGATGTCATCGATGATCTTCACGCCGTGGCCGAGCCGGTCGGCGCCGCACCACTGCAGGGCCTGCCAGATCGACGGCAGGCCGAAGGCCTCGCCCGCGTGGATCGTGAAGTGGTTGTTCTCGCGCTTGAGGTACTCGAAGGCGTCGAGGTGGCGGGTGGGAGGGAACCCGGCCTCGGCGCCGGCGATGTCGAAGCCGACGACGCCGTTGTCGCGGTAGCGGTTCGCCAGTTCCGCGATCTCCAGTGCGCGGGCCGCGTGCCGCATCGCGGTCAGCAGCGCGCCGACGCGGATCCGGTGGCCGTTGGCCTTCGCGCGGCGCTCGCCCTCGCGGAAGCCCTCGTTGACCGTCTCGACGACCTCTTCGAGGGTCAGGCCGGCTTCCAGGTGCTGCTCGGGCGCGTAGCGGATCTCCGCGTAGACGACGCCGTCCTCGGCGAGGTCCTCGGCACACTCGGCGGCCACCCGGAAGAGGGCCGCCTTCGTCTGCATGACCGCACAGGTGTGGGCGAACGTCTCCAGGTAGCGCGGGAGGGAGCCGGAGTCGGCGGCTTCCCGGAACCAGATGCCGAGCTTGTCGGCGTCGCTCTCGGGAAGGTTCTCGTAGCCGACCTCACGGGCCAGCTCGATGATGGTCCCGGGGCGCAGGCCACCGTCGAGGTGGTCGTGCAGGAGCACCTTCGGGGAGCGGCGGATCTGATCCGGGGTGGGCAGGTTGGGGGTCTCGCTCGTCATCTGGGCACTCTAGCTCCTACGCGCGTAGAGCGGTGAGGCGATGGGCGCTGCCGATATGTAACAGTGACCGCGCGGACGGGTGGCGTACACCTCCGCGTCTGAGACTGTTCCGTCATGGCACAGCATGCGCCGCCGGCGCGCGGGGCCCGCCTGAAGCGGGCGGCCGGCGCGACCGGCCCGGTCTCAACGGTCAGTGGTGTGGTGCTCCTTCTCCCCGGAGCGTCCAGATTGTCCCCCGGTCCGGTGCGTCCGCTGGCGCGGGCCCTGGCCCGTGCGGGTGCGGCGGACGGACTGGTCACGCACCAGGTCATCCACGGCGCGGGGACCCGTGAGGGGGACGCCGAGTGGGCCGCGGACGAGGTGGTCCGGCTGTACGGGGACGTGCCGGTGTGCCTGGCCGGCTACGACGCGGGCGGCCGGGCGGCGCTCGCCGCGGCGGGCCACGCGGCCGTCAACTCCGTTCTGGCACTGGCCCCTTCACTCCCCACGCAGTCGGACACGGACTCCCCCGAACCGGTGAAGCAGCTCTCGGGCCGCCGGGTCCTGATCGTGCACGGCACCAACGACGCGCGCAGCGACCCGGAGTTGTCCTACCGGCTGGCCACCCGGGCGAAGAAGGCGAACCGCACGACGTGCCGCTTCGAGGTGCATTCCGACGGCCACGGACTGCGCGAGCACCAGGACGAAGTCGTGGCGCTGTCCGTGGACTTCGTACTGGGCTCCGTGTTCTCGGGGCCGTACTCGCGGCCGGTCACCGACGCGCTGGCGGCTCCCCCGCCGCTGGGCCTGCGGATGCCGCTGGCCTCCGGCTACGGACGGTCCCTGCGCGGCTGAAGTCGGCCGCGGAGCCCGCCGGGAGTGAAGGGGCCGAAGTGGCGGGCCCCGGAGGGCGGAACGCCCGGATGCGGTGGTGGTCGCGCGGGGCCGCGCGCGTCGGCCGCGCCGTCCCCTCCCGGTCGGATGACACGGGCGGGCCCGGCGCGACCACCTTGTAGGCACACGCCCGCGCGAGGGCGCGTTGCCAGGTCGGCGAAGCGCGGACTCAGGATGCCCGCGCCCTCCCCCGAGAACGCCGTGGTACCACTGTGCCGGTTCGGCCTATCCTCACGAAGATCGGAGGGCATCGTCTTGACGCCTTGCGGGAACACGAGGGGTTTACAAATCGGCACAGTCCGGGACGAATATGAATATGCCATCGGATGAAACGGACCAACTGAGCTCCGTGGCCCGGCGTCTTTACGCCTACGCGGCCGAGCGCCACGCCTTCTCCGAGGCGGAGGCCGGCGAGGTGCTCGGTGAGTCCGCCGGCGCCGCCCTCGCCGAACTAGAGGCGGCCCACCTGATCCAGCCCCGCTCCCGTCCGGCCGCGGGCACGGGCACGGGCACGGCTACGGACGAGGACGCGGCCACGGACGCCGGCTGCCCCGACGGGCCGGCGCGGGTGTGCTGGAGCGCCGTGTCCCCGCAGGCCGCGGTGGCCCGGACGCTGGCCCCGCTGGCGCTGCGGGTGCGCGAGACGCACGACGAGATGGACCGGCTGCGCGTACGGCTGGAGGAGCTGGTCCCCGCGTACGAGACGGGCACCGACCTGCGCGACCGGGGCGGGGCGAACGCCCTGGAGCTGGTCACCGACCCGGCCGCCCTGCAGGACCTGATCGGGGAGCTCGTCGCCTCGGCCGGGTCCGAGGTGCTGACCTGCCACCCGGGCGGCGGGCGCACCACGGCCACCCTGGAGGGGGCCGTGGTCCGGGACGAGGCGATGCTCGCCCGGGGCGTGCGGATGCGCACCCTCTACCAGCACACCGCCCGCTACTCCCGCCCGACGGCCGCCTACGTGGAGCGGGTGGCCGCGCTCGGCTCGCAGGTCCGTACCGTCGGCGACGGGCTGATGCGGATGATCATCGTCGACCGGCACACCGGGCTGATGGAGGTGCGGGACGACGTCAAGGCGGCGCTGGTGGTGCGCGAGCCCAACGTCGTCCAGTTCATGCTGCAGACCTTCGAGCGCACCTGGGCGGAGGCCGAGCCGTTCAGTACCACCATCGGGCCGGACCAGGCCCGTTCGATCTCGGACGAGCTGCGCCAGACCATCGTGCGACTCCTGGCTGAGGGACTGGAGGACAAGATCATCGCCCGGCGCCTCGGCATGTCGGAGCGGACCTGTCAGCGCCACATCGCCGAGATCATGCGGGCGGTCGGGGCCAAGTCCCGTTTCCAGGCCGGGTTCCTGCTGTCGGCGACCGCGGCGGCCACGGCGGCCTCCGCCGCCGCGTCCGCGGCCCCGCTCACGCCCCCTCCGGCTGGAGCTCCGGAATCAGCCGGCCCCGGCGGGACAGCAGGAACCGCTTGAACTCCGCCACCGGAGGGGTGTCCGGGTGCCCGTCGCGCCAGGCCACCCCGATCTCGCGGACCGCGCGCGGGGCGGTGACCGTCAGCTCGACGACCCCGGGCCGGGCCACCGCGGGCGGCGGCAGCAGCGCCACGCCGAGACCGGCGGCGACCAGCCCGCGCAGGGTCTCGGCCTCCTCCCCCTCGAAGGCGACCCGGGGCGTGAACCCGGCCTCCGCGCACAGGTCGTCGGTGATGCGGCGCAGCCCGTAGCCGGGCTCCAGGGTGACGAAGGTTTCCTCGGCGGCCTCCGCGAGGCGGATCCGCTTGCGCGTGGCGAGCCGGTGGTCGTCGGGGACCACCAGGCGCAGCCGCTGCTCGTCGAGCCGGCGGGCCACCAGGTCCGGGTCATCGGGCAGCGGTGAGGTCAGGCAGAGGTCGAGCTCGCCGGCGCGCAGCTTCTCCAGCATGGCCTCCCCGTAGTTCTGGACCAGGGAGAACCGCACGCCGGGGTGGTCGGCCCGGAAGGCCCGGATCAGGCCGGGCACGGTCTCGGGTCCCAGGGTGTGCAGGAAGCCGAAGGCGACCTTGCCGAAGGACGGGTCGGCGTCCTGCTGTACGGAACCGGCGGCGCGGGCGATCTCTGCCAGCGAGCGTTCCGCCGAGGCGAGGAAGGTGCGGCCCGCGGTGGTGAGCTCGACCGTACGGCCCTTGCGGGCGAACAGCGTGACCCCCAGGTCCTGTTCGAGGCGGACCATGGCCCGCGACAGGGTGGACTGCGGGACGCCCAGCTCGTGCGCGGCGCGGGTGACGTGCTCGTGCCGGGCGACCGCGGCGAAGTAGGCGAGGCGCGGGGCCAGCGCCTGTGTCACGGCCATGTCTTCTTCGTAACGACTCATCGATAGGTACCCATCTGACCTGCACTGATGCGTGGATGGATTGATTATCGCGAATCCGTGCATTGGACGCATGAAAAGGACGGCCCTACGGTCGTAGGCATGCCTCCCGCTCATACCGGGGCACCCGTCATCCCGGGTGCCTCCACCCCGTCGTTCCCCGCCTCCGCACCCGAGGCGCACGAGCCCGGCCGTCCCGGCTACCGCCGCCTCAGCCTCGCACTCTTCGCCGCCGGTCTGGCCACCTTCGCCCTCCTCTACTCCACCCAGGCGCTGCTGCCCGCGATCTCCGACGGGTTCGGCGTGACGGCGGGTCAGGCCAGCTGGACGGTCTCCGCGGCCACCGGCGCGCTCGCCCTGTTCGTCCTGCCGCTCAGCGCGCTGTCGGAGCGGTTCGGCCGGACCCGGATGATGACCATCTCGATGGTGATCGCGGTCGGCGTCGGCCTCCTGGTGCCCTTCGCCCCGAACCTGGAGTGGCTGATCGCGCTGCGCGCCGTCCAGGGCGCGGCGATCGCCGGCATCCCCGCCTCCGCGATGGCGTACCTGGCGGAAGAGGTGAAGCCGAAGGCGCTGGTCGCCGCGATCGGCCTGTTCGTGGCGGGCAACTCCATCGGCGGCATGAGCGGCCGCCTCGTCACCGGCTGGGCGGCCCAGGCCTGGGGCTGGCGCGGCGGGCTGCTGACCGTCGGCCTGATGTCGCTGGCCTGCGCGGCGGCGTTCCTGGTCCTCCTGCCCCGGGCCCGGTTCTTCCGGCCGGCCTCGCTGAACCCGCGGGCGGTGGGGCGTACGGTCTCCGGGCACCTGCGCGATCCGCTGCTGCTGCGGCTCTACGGGATCGGGGCGCTGTTCATGACCGTGTTCGGGGCGGTGTACACGGTCATCGGCTACCGCCTGGTGGACGAGCCGTTCTCGCTCGGTCAGGGCCTCATCGGCTCGATCTTCCTGGTCTACCTGGTCGGTACGGCCTCCTCGGCGGCGGCCGGGCAGCTGGTGGCCCGGCTGGGCCGGCGCGGCGCGCTGTACCTGGCGGTGACCACGACGGCGGCGGGCCTGTTCCTGTCCCTCGCGGAGTCCCTCACCGCGATCCTGCTGGGCCTGGTCCTGATCACGGCGGGCTTCTTCGCGGGCCACGCGGTGGCCTCCGCGGCGGTGAGCCGCACGGCGAAGACGGGCCGCGCACAGGCCTCGGCGCTCTACCAGTCGGCGTACTACGTCGGCTCCAGCGCCGGCGGCACCCTGGGCGCCCTCGCCTACCACTCGGCGGGCTGGGCGGCCACGGTCACCCTCGCACTGCTCGCGGTCGCCGGGGTCGTCACGATCACCCTGTACGGATCCCACGCGGCCCGCACGGCCCGGATCGCGACGCTGGCGGCGCGCTGAGGCTGCCGCCGGCGCCGGGGTGGAACGACCGGGGGGGCTCCCGCGCAAGGGGCCCAGGACCGGCGGATGGCATGATCACCGACCATGCCATCCCCTTCCGTAGTCACCGTTCACCTCATACTCGGCAGCACGGTCAGCATGGTCGTCCCGGCCCGCGTGGTGGAGTCGGGCGAGGACGGCCTGCTCCTGTGGGTGGCCCCGGGCACCCCGCTCTGGCGCGCCACCATCCCGCCCGGCACCCACCTGCGGGACCTGCCCCCGGAGGGCTCGTACCCGCTGCGGGCCGACCGGTGGCGGCACGGGGGCGCGCTGATCCTCCAGCCGGCCGGGGCGGGGCACGCGGTGTGGTGGAGCTTCACGATGGAGCAGGAGTTCCGCAGCTGGTACGTGAACCTCGAATCCCGCGTCCACAGCCCGGACGGCGCGGACGTCCACGTGACCGACCAGGAACTCGACATCACGGTGACCCCGGACCGCGCGTGGGAGTGGAAGGACGAGGACTCCTTCGCCGCGAAGACGGGCCACCCCGTGTACTGGACCCCGGCGGAAGCCGCCGCCATCCGCACGGAAGGCATCCGCGTCACCCACCTCATCGACTCGGCCACCTACCCCTTCGACGGCACCTGGTGCGACTTCCGCCCCCCGGAGTCCTGGCCCCTCCCGGAGCTCCCGCCCCTCGGCACGCCCGAGGCCGAACCCGGAGAAGGTGCCTGACGTGCCGCTTCTGCCCCATGCGTACCGGGTGACCAAGTACGACCCCGCCGACCGGGCGCCCGACGGGACCTACCGGGGCAGCGAGGACACCGACAGCGACCACGGGCCGGTCGAGGCCGCGTACCTGGCGGCGGTCGCGGCCTTCGCGCGGGAGAGCGGGGTCGGGGTGCTCACCGTGCGGGAACCGCAGGTCGGCGGCGGGTCCGCGGGCTTCGGGGGACGGGAGCTTGCGGTAGAGGGGTACGGGCTGACCGGGCTGTTCCCGGACGGCCCGGCCGGGTTCCACGACGGTGCGCGGGTGACGGTGGCGGTCGCGCTGGAACTCCTGCGCGGGATGCTCCGCGGCGACGGCCCCTACTGCCGGCTGGAGGCCACGGAGGAGGGCCGGGAGGTGTTCGCCGTACAGGTCGGGTGGGACCTGTACGTCTACGTCGGCTCCCGCACCCCTTGCGGGGCGGCCGTGGCCCGCACCCGGGAGCTCGGGATCTTCGCGGAGCCGATCGAGGTCTCGCCGTACGATCCCGAGTTCGACGGCCCGTACGAGCTGCGGGCCGCCGACGAGGAGTTCTGGGAGCGGGTGCGGGCGAGCGCGGAGCGCGGTGAGGCGGGGCTCGTCGAGGAGCAGCACGCCTGGACGCGCTGGCACCGGATCGACGGTGGCGCGGGCGAGCAGATCGACGCCCTGCGGGCCGGGCTCGCCCCGCGCGCACTCCTGTACGTCTGGCCGGGGCTGTCCGCCGATACCGGCGGGCTGGTCGCGGGGCTCCCCGCGGAGTTCTCGCTGGAGTGCGTGTGGGAGGACGCGGGCGGCGTGATCCGGAGCGGCTGCGTCGACGAGGAGGACCGCGCGGGGCTGGTGGAGGTGCTCGCCGGGGCCCGGGCCGCGGTCCTGCTGCCGGTGTACGCCGACGAGCACAAACCCCTGTTCACCGGGGTTCTGCCGGATCCGGACGGGGTGGTGCGGGCCCGGTGGCAGCTCTAGCGGAACGTTCCGCCGCCGCGTGCCGGGCTGCGGTTGTCAGACCCCTCGGGTAGCGTCCGAAGGACCGGGAACTACCAGGGGGATCAAGGGATATGACCGAAGCCACCGACCTCGCGCCCGAGCTCGACGCCGCGCTCGACCGGTACCGCGTCGAGCTCACCGGGTACTGCTACCGCATGCTCGGCTCGGCCTTCGATGCCGAGGACGCGGTGCAGGACACGTACATCCGTGCCTGGCGGAGCTTCGCGAAGTTCGAGGGGCGCTCCTCCCTGCGGTCCTGGCTGTACCGGATCGCCACGAACGTCTGTCTGGACCTGCTGAACGCGGGGAACAAGCGGGCCCGGCCGATGGACCTCAGCGCCCCGCAGCACCAGGCGTCCGCCGTGCTCAACGAGCGGCCCGAGGTGACCTGGCTGGAGCCGGTGCCCGACGGGCGGGTGCTGCCGCAGACCGCCGACCCGGCGGAGATGGCGCTGGCCAAGGAGTCGGTGCGGCTCGCGTTCGTCGCCGCGCTCCAGCACCTGCCGGCCAAGCAGCGGGCCGTACTGATCCTGCGCGAGGTGCTGGCCTGGAAGGCCGACGAGGTGGCCACCCTGCTGGACACCACCGTCGCCTCGGTGAACAGCGCCCTGCAGCGGGCCCGCGCGACGCTCGCCGCGACCCGGATGCGGGAGAGTGAGTCCGCAGACCCGCTGGACACCGACCAGGTCAAGCTGCTGGAGCAGTACCTCGCCGCCTTCGAGGCCTACGACATCTCCCGGCTGACCGCCCTGCTCCACGAGGACGCGGTGCTGTCGATGCCGCCGTTCGACCTGTGGCTCCAGGGCCACGAGGACATCGCGGCCTGGCACCTGAACCAGGGCATCGGCTGCAAGGGCTCCCGGATGGTCCCGACCACGGCGAACGGCATGCCGGCCTTCGGCCAGTACCGGCCGCGGGAGGACGGGCAGCCTGGGTGGACCCCGTGGGCGCTCCAGGTGCTGGAGGTGTCAGGGGGGAAGATCACCGGCCTGAACGCCTTCCTCGACACCGCCCGGTGGTTCCCGCTCTTCGGGCTCCCCGAGCAGCTCGACGAGTCCTACGAGGTGCAGTAGCGCGCGGAGCGGGGGCGGGGCCCCGGTGACCCGGAAGGGGATGCCGAGGCGCCGGGCGGTCAGGGCTGCGCGGGCGAGAGCCTGGACCGTCGCGAGCGTGGGTGTGGCGACTGAGCGGACATCGCACACCACCCCGTCGGGACCGTCGCTGCACAGTGCGCGCACGCGGCCGCACAGCTCGGCGGTATCCGGCTCAGGCCCCTCCAGGGCCAGGGTTCTGATCTCCACATGAGGGCAGACCCCTGGCCTCGCCCGAACTCATCGGTAGGGCCGGAAGAAGCCCCTACGGCCGGGGCCAGGAGAAGGTGTCGAGGGTCAGGTTGATCGGCTCGGGCAGATGGACGGCTTCGCCGAACTTGGCCGCCGACAGAACGCGGTACTTCCCGTCGCTGGGCTCGCCGTACAAGTGGACCGTGGGGCTGCCGGTCGTGTGCGGGTCGATGAGGAGGTAGAGCGGGATACCTGCCGCCGCGTAACCCTTGAGTTTCACGACGCGGTCGTTGGCCGCGTTCGACTTCGAGGTGATCTCGACGACTAGCTCAGCCACGGCTGCGGGGGCGAAGTTCTCCCCCTTGGTAACCGCGTCCCTCGGTACGACGGCGAGGTCCGGGATGTAGAGGCCGCTGCGGCGCTCATGGTGTGCTCCTATCGCTTCGTCACCGATCCCAGCATGCAGAACGGGACCGGTGGGCGTCCACCGATCCCGTTCAGCCGTACGAGTGAGTACAGGTCAGGCGATGCGGTCCAGCACGATCGGGGTCGCCGAGAAGGCCGTGCCGGGGGCCGCGATGTCGAAGGTGCCCTCCAGGGACGCCAGCGCGTAGTCGAACTTCTCCGGGGTGTCCGTGTGCAGGGTCATCAGGGGCTGCCCCGCCGTGACCGTGTCGCCCGGCTTCGCGTGGAGCTCGATGCCGGCGCCCGCCTGGACCGGGTCCTCCTTGCGCGCGCGGCCGGCGCCCAGGCGCCAGGCGCCCACGCCGACCCCGTACGCGTCCAGCCGCGTCAGCACGCCCGAGGAGGGGGCCGTGACCACGTGCTGGTCACGGGCGACCGGGAGCGCCGCGTCGGGGTCGCCGCCCTGGGCCGCGATCATCCGGCGCCACACGTCCATCGCCCGGCCGTCGGCCAGGGCCTTCGCCGGGTCGGCGTCCTTGATGCCCGCGGCGTCCAGCATCTCCCGGGCCAGGGCGAGGGTCAGCTCGACCACGTCGGAGGGGCCGCCGCCCGCCAGGACCTCGACGGATTCGCGGATCTCCAGGGCGTTGCCGGCGGTGAGGCCGAGCGGGGTGGACATGTCGGTGAGGAGGGCGACCGTCTTGACGCCGCTGTCCGTGCCCAGGCCCACCATGGTGCGGGCCAGCTCGCGGGCGTCCTCGATGTTCTTCATGAAGGCGCCGGTGCCGACCTTCACGTCCAGGACGAGCGAGCCGGTGCCCTCGGCGATCTTCTTGGACATGATCGAGGAGGCGATGAGCGGGATCGCCTCGACGGTGCCGGTCACGTCGCGCAGCGCGTACAGCTTCTTGTCGGCCGGGGCCAGGCCGTCGCCGGCCGCGCAGATGACGGCGCCGGTGGTGTCCAGGACGTGCAGCATCTCCTCGTTGGAGAGCAGGGCGCGCCAGCCGGGGATGGATTCCAGCTTGTCCAGGGTGCCGCCGGTGTGGCCGAGGCCGCGGCCGGAGAGCTGCGGTACGGCCGCGCCGCAGGCGGCGACAAGCGGGGCCAGCGGCAGGGTGATCTTGTCGCCGACGCCGCCGGTGGAGTGCTTGTCCGCGGTGGGGCGGGAGAGGGAGTCGAAGTTCATCCGCTCGCCGCTGGCGATCATCGCGGCGGTCCAGCGGGCGATCTCGGTGCGGTTCATGCCGTTGAGCAGGATGGCCATCGCCAGCGCCGACATCTGCTCGTCGGCGACCACGCCGCGCGTGTACGCGTCGATGACCCAGTCGATCTGCTCGGGGCTCAGTTCACCGCGGTCGCGCTTGGTGCGGATGACGGAGATGACGTCCATGGAAGTGCTTCCTTCTACGCGCATAGAGAGAGGAGAGGGAGATGAGGGGAAAGACGGCGGCCCCCCGCCCGGCAGGGGCGGAGGGCCGTCGCCGCGGCTATCTCAGGTGGTCCGGCCCGAAGGCCTGCGGCAGCATCGCGGAGAGCGGCAGGACGCCTTCCGGCGTCTCCACCTGGAGCTCCGCGCCGCCGAACTCGAAGAGGAGCTGGCGGCAGCGGCCGCAGGGGACGAGGATCTCGCCCTTGCCGTCCACGCACGTGAAGTGCGTGAGGCGGCCGCCGCCCGTGGCCTGGAGGGAGGACACCAGCCCGCACTCGGCGCACAGGCCGAGCCCGTAGCTGGCGTTCTCGACGTTGCAGCCGACGATGGTGCGGCCGTCGTCGACCAGCGCCGCGACGCCGACCGGGAAGCCGGAGTACGGGGCGTACGCCCGGGACATCGCCTCCCGCGCGGCCTCGCGCAGGGCCTCCCAGTCGGGAGCGGCCGTCACTTGCCCTGGCCCTTGCGGTACGGCATGCCGTCCGCCTTCGGCATCCGCAGGCGCTGCGCGGACAGCGCGAGCACCAGCAGCGTGGTCAGGTACGGGGCGGCGTCCACGAACTGGCTGGGCACCTGGTCGGTGAGCGCGTACCAGAGGAACAGCAGCACGGCGAAGACCGCCGAGACGCCGGCCGGGACGTAGCGCTTCTTGTAGAGCTGCCAGGCCACGACCAGGACGAGCAGGATCGCGATGAGCAGCAGCATCGCGTGGACGTTCTCGGCGCCGCCGCGCAGCTTGAGGCTGTCGGTGAAGCCGAACAGGCCGGCGCCCAGCGCCATGCCGCCCGGCATCCAGTTGCCGAAGATCATCGCGGCGAGGCCGATGTAGCCGCGGCCGCCGGTCTGGCCCTCCTGGTAGATCGGGCTGGCCACGATCGACAGGAACGCGCCGCCGAGGCCCGCGAGGGCGCCCGAGACGATCACGGCGATGTACTTGTACTTGTAGACGTTGACGCCGAGCGATTCGGCGGCGACGGGGTTCTCGCCGCAGGAGCGCAGCCGCAGGCCGAAGGTGGTGCGCCAGAGCACCCACCAGGTGCCGGGGATCAGCAGCAGGGCGACGACGGTCAGCAGCGACAGGCCGGTGACCAGGCCGCCGACCACGCCCGCGATGTCCGAGATGAAGAACCAGTGCTTGCCCTGGAGGGTCGCCATCCAGTCCGACAACCCGGGCACGGTGATCTCGTAGATCGGCTCGACGCGCGGGGACTGCTTGGAGGAGCCGCCGGCCGCCTCGGCGAACGTGAAGTTCGACAGGTACTGGGTGAAGCCCAGCGCCAGGATGTTGATGGCCACACCGGAGACGATGTGGTTCACGTTGAAGGTGACCGTGATGATCGCGTGCAGCAGGCCGCCGATGGCGCCGCCGATCAGGCCGGCGATGACGCCGGTCCAGGGGCCCCACTGGTAGCCGGCCCAGGCACCGAACCAGGTGCCGAGGATCATCATGCCTTCGAGGCCGATGTTGACGACGCCCGCGCGCTCGGCCCACAGGCCGCCGAGTCCGGCGAGGCCGATCGGCACGGCGAGGGAGAGCGCTCCGGAGACCTGGCCGATGGAGGTCAGGTCGTCCGCGCCGCTGATCACGCGGACCAGCGAGACGAGCGCGAGGCCGCCCGCGATGATCAGCATGATCCACGGGAGGGTGAGCTTGGTGCGTCCGCCCTGCTTCTTGGGCGCGGCGCTGGTCGCGGAAACGGTGCTGGTGCTCACGCCGAGACCTCCTTCTCGGTCGGAATGGCGTGGCCTGCGGCCAGCTCCTCGCCGACCTTCTGCTGCTGGCGTCGGATCCCGTAACGGCGGACGAGCTCGTAGGAGACGACGACCGCGATCACGATCAGGCCCTTCATGATCGTGCCGATCTCCTTCGCGTACCCGGCCGTGTCGAGCGAGGCCGAGGCCTTGTCGATGAAGGCCATCAGGAACGCGGCGAAGAAGATGCCGACCGGGTGGTTGCGGCCGAGCAGCGCGATGGTGATGCCGGTGAAGCCGACACCGACCGGGAAGGACAGGCTGTACGTGTGGCTCTCGCCCAGCAGCACCGGCATGCCGGCGAGACCGGCGACGGCTCCGGAGATGAGCATCGAGGTGATGATCATCTTCTTGGCGTCCACGCCGGAGGCCTGCGCGGCGGACTCGCTGGCGCCGGTGGCGCGCAGGTCGAAGCCGAAGCGGGTGCGGCCCAGCACGAACCAGTAGACGATGCCCAGCGCGAAGGCCAGGAAGGTGAAGCCGTAGATCTCCAGGCCGTCACCGAGGGAGATCGCCGGGAACCAGCCCGACTTCGCGATCTCGCCGGTGGTCAGGTCGTTCGAGCCCTTGGGCTGGACGCCGAGGTTCTTCGGCAGGATCAGCCAGGCGATCAGGCTGGTGGCGATCGCGTTCAGCATGATCGTGGAGACGACCTCGCTGACTCCGCGCTTGGCCTTCAGGACGCCCGCGATACCGGCCCAGAAGGCACCGACCAGCATGGCGACGACCACGATCAGCAGGATGTGCAGCGGGCCGGGCAGCGAGACCGCGGCGCCGACGACCGCCGACAGCATCGCGGCGAGGCGGTACTGGCCGTCGACACCGATGTTGAAGAGGTTCATCCGGAAGCCGATGGCCACGGCCAGGGCCGCCAGGTAGTACGTACCGGCCTGGTTGACGATGAGGACCTGGACGTCCTCGTAGCCCGCGTTCTCCACCATGAGCCGCAGCGGTTCGATCGGGTCCACACCCGTCGCCGCCAGCACCACCATGGTCAGCAGGAAGGCGGTGACCAGCGCGAGCGCGGGCCCGGCGAAGCCGAGGAGCAGCCGGTCCTTGTCGAGTTTCTTCATCGGGCCTCGTCCTCCGGGGAGTCGGTACGGGCATCCGTGCCGGCGGCGGAGTTGTTGTCGGTGGCGTCCAGGTGACCGGAGGCGGCGCCCGTCATGGCGGTGCCGAGTTCCTCGGGGGTCACGGTCGCGGGGTCGGCGTCCGCGACCAGGCGGCCGCGGTAGATCACGCGCAGGGTGTCGGACAGGCCGATGAGCTCGTCCAGGTCGGCGGAGATCAGCAGGACCGCCAGGCCTTCGCGGCGGGCCTCGCGGATCGCGTCCCAGATCTGCGCCTGCGCACCGACGTCCACACCGCGGGTGGGGTGGGCGGCGATGAGGAACTTCGGGTTGTGGCTCATCTCGCGGCCGACGATCAGCTTCTGCTGGTTGCCGCCGGAGAGCGAGGCCGCGGTGACCTCGATGCCGGGCGTGCGGACGTCGTACTCGCGCACGATCCGCTCGGTGTCCTTGCGGGCGGCCTTCGGGTCGATGATGCCGCGCTTGGAGTTGGGGGCTTCGGTGACGTGGCCGAGGATGCGGTTCTCCCAGAGGGAGGACTCCAGCAGCAGACCGTGCCGGTGGCGGTCCTCGGGGATGTAGCCGATGCCGCCCTCGCGGCGCTTGCGCACCGGGGACTTGGTGATGTCCTTGCCGTCGAGGGTGATGACGCCCGCGTCGGGGGACAGCATGCCCATCAGGGCCTCGATGAGCTCGGTCTGGCCGTTGCCCTCGACGCCCGCGATGCCGAGGATCTCGCCCTTGTGGATCGTGAAGGTGATCCCGTCGAGCAGCAGGCGTCCGGCGACCGCGCTCTCGCGCAGGTTGGCGTCCGGCAGGCCCGGCGTGCGCGCGGTGTCCTCCGTGACGACGGGTACGCCGCCCTCGGCCACGGTCAGCCGCTCGACCTGGAGCATCGGGACGGTGGTCACCGTGGACTCGCGGGTCTCCGGCGAGGGCAGCTCGGAGCCGACCATCAGCTCGGCGAGCTGCTTGGTCGTGGTGGTCCGCGGGTCGGCGGTGCCGACCGTGGTGCCGCGCCGGATGACGGTGATGTCGTCGGCGACCTTCAGGACCTCGCCCAGCTTGTGCGAGATGAAGATGACGGTCAGGCCCTCGGACTTGAGCTCGCGCAGGTTGTCGAAGAGCGCGTCGACCTCCTGGGGCACGAGGACCGCGGTCGGCTCGTCGAGGATGAGGATCTTCGCGCCGCGGTAGAGGACCTTGAGGATCTCCACGCGCTGGCGGTCGGCGACACCGAGGTCCTCGACCAGGGCGTCGGGGCGCACGCCGAGGCCGTACGCGTCCGAGATCTCGTTGATCTTCTTACGGGCCTTCGCGCCGATGCCGTAGAGCTTCTCGCCGCCGAGGACCACGTTCTCCAGGACGGTGAGGTTGTCGGCGAGCATGAAGTGCTGGTGCACCATGCCGATGCCGCGGGCGATGGCGTCGCCGGGGCTGCTGAAGGAGATCTGCTCCCCGTCGATGGCGATGGTGCCCTCGTCCGGCTTCTGCATGCCGTAGAGGATCTTCATCAGCGTCGACTTGCCGGCGCCGTTCTCGCCGACGAGGGCGTGGACCGTGCCCTTGCGGACGGTGATCGCGATGTCCTTGTTGGCGACGACGCCGGGGAAGCGCTTGGTGATGCCGTGCAGTTCTACGGCGGGGGGCGGGCTGGACGCGTTGATGACGCACTCTCCTTGGCGCGGAAGGAGCTGAAGGCAGGGAGGGGACAGGGCGGGGGGAGAAAGTATCGCGTCCACGATGCTTCTACGCGCGTAGCACTGTCGAAAGTGAAAACTTGCGGCCAACCGGCCACAAGATCACATGAAACCACGGGACACGGGCCGGGGCCCGGGAGCGATGAGACCGCTTCCCGGACCCCGGGTATCACGTGTGCAGCAGGTCGGACCAGGCCTTACGGCGCGGTCTTGACCTCGATCTTCTTGGCGATGATGTCGGCCTTCGCCTTGTCGACCGCGGCGACGAGGTCGGTCATCTCCTTGTACTTCGGGTTGGAGTCGGCCAGGCCGACGCCGTCCTTGTCCAGGCCGTAGCGGACCTCGCCCGACTCGGGCTTGCCGTCCTGGACCGACTTGATCAGGTTGTAGACCGAGTCGGAGACGTCCTTCGTGACCGAGGTCAGGATGAAGTCCTTGTACTTCGCCAGACCGGCCTGGTTGTACTGGTCCGAGTCGACGCCGATGGACCACTTGCCCTTGGCGGAGGCGGCCTCGATGGCACCCGAGCCGGCCAGACCGGCGGCCGAGTAGATCACGTCGGCGCCCTTGTCGAGCTGGCCCTCGGCCGCGGCCTTGCCCAGGTCGGGCTTGGCGAAGCCGTCGAAGTTCGGCGGCTGGGTCAGGTACTGGGTGAGCACCTTGGCGTTCGGGTTGGTGTCCTTGACGCCCTGGGTGAAGCCCGCCTCGAACTTCTTGATCAGCGGAACCTCGACACCGCCGATGAAGCCGACCGTGCCGGTCTTGGACGCCTTGGCGGCGGCGACGCCGGCCAGGTAGGAGCCCTGCTCCTCGTTGAAGACGAGGTTGGCGATGTTCTTCGCCTGCACCGAGGTGTCGTCGATGATGCCGAACGTGGTGTTCGGGAACTTCTCGGCGACCTTCTTGATGGCCGGCGCGTAGGCGAAGCCGACGCCGATGACCGGGTTGTTGCCCTTGCGGGCCAGCTCGGTGAGGCGCTGGACCTTGTCGGCCTCGCCCTCGCCGTCGGTGGGCTCCGCCTGGGCGCCCTTGATCTTGAGGTCCGTCTCGGCCTTGTGCAGGCCCTCGTAGGCGGCGTCGTTGAACGACTGGTCGCCGCGGCCACCGATGTCGTACGCGATGGCGGCGGACTTCTCCGCGGAGGAGGAGGAATCGGACGAGGAGTCCGAGGACTTCTTACCGCCACAGGCGGTGGCCGAGAGGGCCAGCGCAGCGGACGCGATGCCCACGGTGGCGATCCTGGTGATCCGGCGCAAGGGGAGGCTCCTTCAAAACCTGACCGAAGCGCCACGACCGGCGCTGGTTTCGCCGAGATCGTAACGCGCGTAGATGTCAGTTAAAGGCCCGTTCATGAGTCGTTATCGGATCGTCGTGAACCAGACAGTGACCGATCAGTAACAGCCGACGCGTCCGACCCATGTGTACCAAGGGCCGGACGCGTCCGCCGGATCAATCGCAGATTGTGTAAGAACTTCTATCCCGTCGGCCCTGCGAGCCTGGCGCGCCGCCCGTCCAGGGACGCGCCGTCGAGGAGGACCGCGGCCGTGAAGAACTCCACGCCGACCCCGATCGCGGCCTCGTCCACGTCGAAGTCACCCCGGTGCAGATCCCGCTTCGCCGTGTCCCCGGGCTTGCGGACGCCCAGGCGCGCCATGGCTCCGGGGACGTGCTCCAGGTACCAGGAGAAGTCCTCGCCGCCCAGGCTCTGCTCGGTGTCCTCCACCGAGTCGGCCCCGCGCCGGGCGCTCATCGCCTCGCGCAGCAGCTCGGTGACCACCGGATCGTTGACGACCGGAGGCACTCCGCGCACGTAGGTGATCTCCGACTTGGCCCGGTGCATCGCGGCGATCTCGTCGATGATCGCGTGGATCTGGTCCGGGGCCTCGTGCCAGGAGGCCAGGTCCAGGCAGCGAACGGTTCCGGACAGCTCCGCGTGCATCGGGATGACGTTGCAGGCGTGCCCGGCCTCGATCCGGCCCCAGGTGACCGACATGCCCGAGCGGGCGTCCATCCGCTTGGTCAGCAGGGCCGGCAGGTCCAGGGCGAGCCGGGCGGCCGCCGTCACCAGGTCGGTGGTCAGGTGCGGACGGGCGGTGTGCCCGCCAGGACCGTCGAGGGTGACCTCCAGCCGGTCGCAGGCCGAGGTGATGGGCCCGGTGCGCAGCCCGATGCGGCCCGCGTCGACCCGGGGGTCGCAGTGCAGGGCGATGATCTTGCCCACTCCGTCCAGCACCCCGGAGTCGATGGCCTCGGTGGCGCCGCCTGGCAGCACCTCCTCGGCGGGCTGGAACAGCAGCCGCACCGGCCGGGGCAGCTCGCCCCGGCGGTCGAGCTCGGCGAGGACGAGGCCGGCGCCGAGGACCACGGCGGTGTGCACGTCGTGGCCGCAGGCGTGGGCGCGGTCCGGGACGGTGGAGCGGTACGAGACGTGCGTCTTGGCATCCGGGATGGGCAGGGCGTCGATGTCCGCGCGCAGGGCCAGCATGGGACGTACTCCGTCCCAGGTGCCGACGTCACAGATGAGCCCGGTGCCCGACTTCAGCACCCTCGGGCGCAGGCCCGCTTTCTCCAGCCGGGCCTTGATCGCCGCCGTGGTGCGGAACTCCTGGTGTCCTAGCTCGGGATGCATGTGCAAGTCCCGACGGAAGGCGATCAGTTCGGCACGCAGGTGGTCCGGAAGCTTGCCGGGCAGCTCGGGCCGGTCGGGCGTGCCGGGCAGGGCGGTCTGGGACTCGCGGGACATCAACTGGTTCACCCGTTCAAGGGTAGGCCCACCCATGGGTCAACTGGCTGGAGATCACGAAAAGTTCATGCCGTTAGGGGAAAGAATCCCGGCCTCTGGACGCATGACCGGATGGACGCGCGGGTAAACTCGCGCCCTCACTCATGCACTCATCCGGCCGCCGGAGCCGTCTGAGCAGGAAGTCTGTGCACATCACGGGCGGTGTCGGTGACCCCGGCGAGGAAACCGCGGGCCCGGTCCGAGGCCGACGGGGTGAGCCAGCTCGGATCGACATCGCATACGGCCACGGTCACGCCGGTGCCGATCAGTGCGTAGGGCAGGGTGTGGACGACCGTGGAGGGGAAGCTGACGATCGTCCGGCCGACCGGGCCCCGCCTCGCGATCAGCTCCAGCGGCAGGTCCGGGCGTACGATCTCCAGCCCCGTCGCCTCGCTCAGGGTGCGCAGCTTCTCCGGGGACTCCCGGCGGTGGGCGAAGTAGCGGGTCGCCCCGTGTTCCAGGGTCAGGGCGCGCACCGCCTCCAGGTAGCGGGCCGGGTCGACGACGCCGGTCTCCACCAGCGAGGTCCCGACCAGGTCGGTGCCCCTGGTCAGGAGGGGCGGGCCGAAGCGGGCCCGGGTCCAGGCGAAGTCGTTGAGCCGGACGGTCATCCCGCCGTGCGCGGTGACCGGCATCGAGCTGAACACCTCGACGCGGCGGCTGCCGTCCGCGCCCGGGGTGAACCGCCGCCGGGCCGTCGAGGAGACCGGCGCGTACGCCAGCTCGCGCAGCCGGCCCGCGAGGCCTCCGCCGCCGACCCGGTGCCAGCGCACGAGGCGCTCGCCGCGGGCCGTCTGGGCGACGAACTCCATGGTCGCGGTCCCGTCGTCGACCACGACGAGCTCCTCGGCCCGGACGAGCGTGAGCAGGAGCTGCACGTAGCGGGAGAACGGGTCCCCTATCACCACCCGCTCGGCCGCCCGTACCTCCCGGGCGAGCGCGGCGAAGGCCTTGACCGGGGCGAACCGGCCGCCGCGGGCCTCCTGCCACCGCACCTCGTGCCCCTCGTCCCGGGCCAGCCCCGCCATCCGGCGCAGCTGCCCCCGGGACATGGGGTCGGTGGGCGGCAGCACCACGATCCGCAGGCCTCCGGCGGCGGAAGCGACCGGCCCGGGTCCGTTCCCGCCGCCGCGGGCCGGCTGGCGCGGGACTACTCCGAGGAGCCGTCCGGCGCTCTGGGCGTGCGCCCATTCCAGGACGTTGAGCAGCTGGACCGGGCTTTCGACGAAGGCCAGGGTCGAGGCGGGGGCTGAGGGGGTCACCACGTACTCCTCGGGAGAGGGCGGCGGGGCCGGAAATCCAGCCCCGCCGGCGTGTGAGGCGCGGGGTCCGGGGCGGAGCCCCAGGGGGCCGGGCGCAGCCCGGGCCTACGGGTCAGGGCGCAGCCCGGGGAACGGCGGGTAGGGGGCTCCGCCCCGCGCAGCGGACACCCGGGAGGCCGGGAGCCGGGGGGCGGGGAGCCGGGAGCCGAGGGGCCGGGGGGCGCTTATACGGTGGCGAGCTCGCCCTGGACGCGGCGGAGCTTCTTCATGGGGCCGAGCTCGGACTCGTAGACCCGCTTGATGCCGTCGCCCAGCGCCGTCTCGATGGTGCGGATGTCGCGGACCAGGCGGGTCAGGCCGCCCGGCTCCACGGAGGCGGCCTGGTCGGAGCCCCACATCGCGCGGTCGAGGGTGATGTGCCGCTCGACGAAGGCGGCGCCGAGGGCGACGGCGGCCAGGGTGGTCTGCAGGCCCGTCTCGTGGCCGGAGTAGCCGATCGGGACGTTCGGGTACTCCTCCCGCAGGGTGTTGATGACCCGCAGGTTGAGCTCCTCGGCCTTGGCCGGGTACGTCGAAGTGGCGTGGCAGAGCAGGATGTTGTCGCTGCCGAGCACCTCCACCGCGTGCCGGATCTGCTTCGGGGTGGACATCCCGGTGGAGAGGACGACGGTGCGGCCGGTGGCGCGCAGGGCGCGCAGCAGCTCGTCGTCGGTGAGCGAGGCGGAGGCCACCTTGTGGGCGGGGACGTCGAACTTCTCCAGGAAGGCGACGGCCTCGGTGTCCCACGGAGAGGCGAACCAGTCGATGCCGCGCTTGGCGCAGTGCTCGTCGATGGCGCGGTACTCGCTCTCGCCGAACTCCACGCGGTGGCGGTAGTCGATGTAGGTCATCCGGCCCCAGGGGGTGTCGCGCTCGATGTCCCACTGGTCGCGGGGGGTGCAGATCTCGGGGGTGCGCTTCTGGAACTTCACGGCGTCGCAGCCGGCTTCGGCGGCGGCGTCGATGAGGGCGAGTGCGTTGCCGAGGTCGCCGTTGTGGTTGATGCCGATCTCGCCGACGACGTAGACGGGGCGGCCCGGGCCGGCGGTGCGGGAGCCGAAGGTGCGGAGGCGGGGGGCGGGGGTGACCGTCATGGCAGGACTGTCCTTCGGAGCGTGGGGTGTGCGGGCACGAGGAGGTGCGGGCGCGAGTGCCGGCACCGGGGTGGGGACGGGCGGGGTGGGGACCCCTGGGGTGTGGACCGGGGTGGAGGGAGGAGCGGGAGCAGGAGCGGGAGCAGGGGCAGGTGCGGCCGCGGGGGCGAGTACGGGTACGAGGGCGCGGGCGCGGGCCAGGTCGTGGGGGTCGTCGATCTCCAGCACCCGTGCCGGGTCGGTGGCGACCGGTACGGTCCGCCCGAAGAAGCGGTGGCGGGCGGTGCGGAAGCCGGTGGCGTCCATGGCGTAGGCGGCGCCGGTCTCCAGGAGGTCCTGGGGGCGGTCCTGACGGCGGGGGCGGTACGAGGTGTCGTGGTTGACCCCGGTCCCGGAGCCGTCGGGCGCCGCCCGCCAGAGGAAGCCGTGGAAGGGGGCCGCGGTCAGCGCGGAGTCGGCGGCGCCCGAGGCGACGGCGGCGGCGACCGACTCCACGTCGGAGGCGGTGACGAAGGGGCTGGTGCACTGGACGAGGAGCACCACGTCGACGGTGACGGAATGCAGTTCCTCGAAGGCGTCGAGCGCGTGCAGTACGGCGGCCTCGCTGGTGGCGGTGTCCCCGGAGATCCCGGCGGGCCGCCGCAGCGTCACGGCCCCGGCCCCGCGGGCGGCTTCGCCGATGGCCTCGGAGTCGGTGGACACCAGGACGTCGGTGACGGTCGCGGCCCCCAGGCAGGCCCGGACGGCCCGGACCACGAGCGGCATGCCGCCGACGTCGGCCAGGTTCTTCCCGGGCACGCCCTTGGACCCCCCGCGTGCGGGGATCACGGCGAGCACCCTGGGCACGGCGCGGGCCTCGCGCGGGGATCCCGCAGTGGCCGGGGCGGCGCCGGCGGCGGGTACCGCGGCAGCAGCCGTGGCGGCGCGGGGTGCTGCGGCAGCAGCCGTGGCGCCGGGTACGGCAGCGGCAGCGGCACCGGCGGCGGGTACGGCGGCAGCAGCCGTGGCGGTGGCGGGTACGGCAGCGGCGCGCGTGGCCGCAGCGCGCGTGGCGGCGGCGCGGGCGACGGCGGCGCGCGTCACGGCTCCGGCCGGGCGGGGGCTCACAGCTCCCCCAGGCGGCGGATCACCGGTGCGACGCGCTGGACCCCGTGGCGGTAGGCGCCCCGGGCGGCTTCGCGCAGGTGGGCGCGGAGCCGGCGGCGCAGCCGGGACTCCCCGGCGCCGGTCCGGGCCGCACCGGGCAGCGGGTGCCCGTCGGCGCCGAGGTGGTGCCGGGCCAGGATCCCGGGCAGGTACCCGGGCGCGGTGTCCTGCGTGTAGTAGGGCGCCACGGGCGGGAGCGGGGCCCCGTCCAGCAGCTCCGCGAGGCGGGCCCGGGCGGCGGCGTAGGGGTCGCAGGGGTCCTGGGCGCCGACAGCGCCGGAGTCCGGCGCCGCCGGCGCGCCCACGCCCTGGGCCGCCAGCCAGTCCGGGTCGGCCTTCGGGAGCAGGCCCGCGTCGAGCTGGGTCCAGGAGGCGAGGCAGCCCGAGCCCAGGAAGTGGTGGTTGCCGAGGGCTTCGCGGACGCCGAGGTCGGTGAGGACGGCCGTCGGGATGCCCCGGTGGAGGGATTCCAGGGCCGCCGTGGAGGAGACGGTGACCAGCAGGTCCGTGGTGTCCAGGACCTCGCCCATGTTCCCGTAGACCAGGCGGCAGTTGGAGGGGAGGCCGCCGGGGAGCTGCTCCGCGAGGCGCTGGTACGGGAGCTCCTCCAGGTGCGTGGTGTGCTCGCCCGGGCGGCTGCGCAGCTTGATCAGCACCTCGCGCCCGGGGTGCAGCCGGGCGTGTTCGGCGGCGCGGCGCAGCAGGTACGTACGGTCCGCGCGGGCGTCCGGTACGGACGGCTGGACCGCGAAGACCACCCGGTGGGCGGTACTGCCCAGCGGCGCGTAGGCGTGCGCCTCGGCCGGTGCCAGGAAGGGCAGGGCGGTCTCCACGACGGCCCCGGCGCCGGCGCCGACGCCCTCGTAGACCGCGCGGAAGCGGCCCGCGTCGTGGCGGGAGTTGGCGAGGACCAGGTCGGCCCCGTGGCGCAGCAGCAGGCCGTCGGCGAGCTTCTCGTAGACGACTCCGACGTACCCGGTGACGAACACCGGCCGGGCGGCCGGCTCCGGCCACAGGGCCCGGGCCCCGTGCAGGACGGCCTGGACGGCGCCGCCGACCAGGGCGAGGACGACCACGTCGTACGACTCCCGCTCCGGCGCCGACAGCTCGGCGAGGAACCCCGCGCAGGTGACTTCGGTGAGCCGGTCCGCCCGGGCCCCGACCTCGCCGAGCTGGCGCGCGGTGGGCGTGGCCCGGCCGCGGAGCAGGTATCCGGTCAGGTGGACGGCGTCCGGCTCCGCGGAAAGGCGGCGCGCGGTGAGCGCTCCCCATTTCCAGCGGGTGTCGGAATCGGCGAGTACGGCCACACGGAGGGCGGCCCGATGGGCCGCGCGGTTGCTTGCTGGCACCCGGCAGAAGTTATTCCGGCTTTTCGGTGATCGGCCCAACGAGCGCACAACAGCGGGTTAACAACCCGTCGACTCCGTGCGAAAGCGTCCGGGTTAACGTGCCTGCCGTTCGTCGTTCACGTGGAATCCGCGTCCGGGCCACAGTGAATGACGAACGGCGCCCTAATGTCTCGCGAGTGCTCAAGCTCTCTGTTGTCGTGCCGTTCTTCAACGTGCAGACGTATGCGCCGGATGCCCTGAAAAGCCTCGAAGTCAACGCTCGGGACGATTTCGAGTTCCTGCTCGTGGACGACCGCTCGACGGACGGGACGCCCGCGCTCCTGGAACGGGCGGCCCGCGAGCTGCCCGGCGCCGTGCACCTCAGACACGAGCGCAACGGCGGCCTGGCGACGGCGCGCAACACCGGTCTGGACGCGGCCCGCGGGCAGTACATCGCCTTCCTGGACGGGGACGACTGGCTGGCGCCGGGCCACCTGGCCCGGACCCTGGCCGCCATCGAGGCCCTGAGCTGCGATTTCGTCCGTACCGACCATGTCCAGTGCACGGGCAGGACCCGCAGTGTCCAGCGGGTCCCCTACGGGCCGGAGTCGGTGGTGGCCGATCCGCGCACCGCGATCCTGCCCGTGGCCCGGGCGACCTCGGTGGACTATCCGTACGCCTGGGCGGGGATGTACCACCGGCGACTGCTGGACCGCGGGCTGCTGCACTTCACGGACGGGCTGCGGACGGCGGAGGACCGGCCGTGGATCTGGCGGCTGCACCGGGAGGCGGAGTCCTTCGCCCCGGTCGGTCTGCCCGGAATCTTCTACCGTCGCGGGGTTTCCACCTCGCTGACACAAATCGGCGACGAGCGTCAGCTCGATTTCATTCGGGCATTCGATCAGGTTCTGTCGGAAACGGCCGCGGACCGGGAATCCGATCTCCTGCTCCCGAAAGCCGTTCGAACGTATTGCGCAATTATCGCGCACCATGTCGGGTCCATCGAAAGGTTCGAACCCCCCGTGGCCAGAAAACTCCGCTCGATGAGCGCGGCCGCACTCGGCAGAATGCCGCAGCAGGTCCTGGACCAGACCCTGGACGCGATGGACGCCGACCGCGCCGCCCTGCTCCGCCGGCTCCGCCGACGCGCCACCGCCGGATCCGCCCCTGCCACCCCCGCCGCGTCCGCCGCGTCCGCCGGGGTGACGGCGTGAACGTCACCCAGATCTTCCTGGCCTCCACCCTCTACGGCACGGCCACTCTCGCCGCCGCCCTCGACGCGGGGCTCTTCCCGCCCGCCGGCCGCCGGATCCTGCTGACCAGCAACCACTCCGTCACCGCCGAGATCACCCCCGGCCTGACCGCCGCCCCCGGCTTCGACTCCCTGAGCACCCGCTTCGACACGGTCCTCGACTGGAACGCCGTCATCGCCCCGCAGCACCCCAGCACCTGGAGCCCGCGCGCCGACGACGTCCCGCTGTGGGAACGCCAGTTGCGCTCCTCCTGGGGGCTGGGCACCGACCGCGTCGAGCTGATCGTGGAATCGCTCCAGGTGCCGCCCGCCCAGAGCCTGTGCCGGCTCTTCCCCGGGGCGGCCATAGAGGTCTACGCCGACGGGCTGATGAGCTACGGCCCCACCCGCTTCCGCCTCGACCCCGGACTCGGGATGCGCGTACGGCGGGTGCTGCACCTGGACCTCGTACCGGGCCTGGAGCCGCTGCTGCTGACCGAGTTCGGCGTGCGCGCCGAGGCCGTCCCGGCGGCCGCCTTCCTCAAGGTCATCGGCGAACTCGACGCGGCGGTGGAACTGCCCGACGCGGAACTGCCCACGGCAGGGCTGTCCACGGCAGAGCTGTCCACGGCAGGGGCGCCCGCGCTCCTGCTGGGCCAGTACCTCTCCGCCCTGGACCTGGTGCCGGCCGCCGAGGAGGAGCAACTGCACGTGGAGATGGTCCGCGGCGCGCACGCGCTGGGCCACCGCGAGCTGGTCTTCAAACCGCACCCCAGCGCCCCCGCCGCCTACTCCCGCCGGGCGGAGGAGGAGGCCGAACGGCTCGGGATCCGGCTCACCGTGCTGAGCACCCCGGTGCTCGCCGAGACCCTCTACGAGCGGCTGCGCCCGGCCCTGGTCGTCGGCTGCTTCTCCACCGGACTGCTGACCGCCGCCACCCTGTACGGGCTCCCGGTGGCCCGGACCGGCACGGGGGCCGTCCTGGCGCGGCTGTCCCCGTACCCGAACAGCAACCGGATCCCGCTCGTCCTGGCCGACGCCCTGCTGCCCGACCTCGCGGACCCGGCGGCCGTACGCGCCTGGACCCCGCCGGGACCCGAACGGGTCGCGGCCGAGCTGGCGGGCCTGCTCACGGCGGTGGGCTTCACCATGCAGCCCAGGATCCTCACCGAGCACCGCGCGGAGGCCGAGCGCTGGCTGACCGCACACCTGACCCCGGACACCTGGCGCTACTTCACCCGCCGCCGGCTGACCACCCTGGGCCTGCCGGGCGGCATCCCGGCGCAGCTGTCCTTCCTGCCCCGCAGCCGCGCCGCACGGCGGCTGGCCCGGCTGCTGCGCAGGGCCGTCGGCTAGCTCGGCGGTCGCGGCGGGGGTCGGGGTCGGCTCGCCGGGGCCGGGGCCGGGGCCGGGGGTCCGGGGCCGGCTCCGCCGCGTCAGCTCACGGCGAGCTTCGCCGCGAAGCCCAGGAACAGCACGCCGGCCGCCGAGCTGGCCCCGGCGGCGAGCCGCTTGCGGCGCCGGAAGGCGGCCGCCAGGCGGTTCCCGCCGAAGATCAGCGTGGTCAGGTAGAGGAAGCTGCCGATCTGCATCAGGGTGCCGAGCAGCAGGAAGGACAGCGCCGGGTAGGCGTAGGCCGTGTCCACGAACTGCACGAAGAAGGACATCAGGAAGAGGATGGCCTTCGGGTTGAACACGCTGATCAGCAGGGCCCGCCGGTAGGGCCGCTCCGTCTCGCCGGCCTTCACCCCGGCGGCGGCCAGGGCCACCTCCGGGGCGCCCTCGTCGGCCGCGGCGCGCTCGCGGCGGGCGCGCCACATGGTCCACGCGCCCCGCAGCATGCCGATGGCGAGCCAGGTCAGGTACCCGGCGCCGAGCAGTTTGACCACGCCGAACACGATCGGGCTGGTCTGCAGCAGCGCCCCGGCGCCGACCGCGGCCAGGGTCATGAGCAGGGCGTCCCCGGTGAACACGCCGGCGGCGGCCCGGTACCCCTGGCGGACTCCGCCGCGCGCGGCGACGGAGAGCACGTAGAGCGAGTTCGGCCCCGGCAGCAAAATGATCAGCACCAGGCCGGCGAGATACGTCGGAAGATCTGTGACACCCAGCATGTGCAGGAGTGTCCCATGGGGACGCACCTGTCGCGCCAGTGGATTTCACGGACTGGGACCACATCGCAATCAGCCCGGTTCACCAGCCGGAATCAGCCGGCACGTACGTCCCCCACACCTCCCGCAGCGCCCCGCACACCTCCCCCACCGTGGCCCTGGCCCGCAGCGCCTCCTTCATCGGATGGAGCACGTTCTCCGTGCCCGCCGCCGCCTCCCGCAGGGCCGCCAGCGCCTCCTCCACGGCCGCCCCGTCGCGCCCCGCCCGCAGCGCGGCCAGGGCCGCCCGCTGCCGGTCCTCGATCGCCGGATCCACGCGCAGCGGCTCGTACGGCTCCTCCTCGTCGAGCGCGAAGCGGTTGACCCCGACCACCACGCGCTCGCCGCTCTCGGTCTCCCGGGCGATCCGGTACGCGTTCCGCTCGATCTCCTCCTTCTGGAAGCCCGCCTCGATCGCGGCCACCGCCCCGCCCATCGCCTCGACCCGGGCCATCAGGTCGAGCGCCGCCGCCTCCACCTCGTCCGTCATCCGCTCCACCGCGTAGGACCCGGCGAAGGGGTCGACGGTGTGCGGCACGTCCGTCTCGTACGCCAGCACCTGCTGGGTCCGCAGCGCGAGGCGGGCCGACTTCTCGGTGGGCAGTGCGATCGCCTCGTCGAAGGAATTGGTGTGCAGCGACTGGGTGCCGCCCAGCACGGCGGCCAGGCCCTGCACGGCGACGCGCACCAGGTTGAGCTCCGGCTGCTGCGCCGTCAGCTGCACCCCGGCGGTCTGGGTGTGGAAGCGCAGCATCAGCGACTTCGGGTCCCGGGCACCGAACTCCTCGCGCATGACGCGGGCCCAGATCCGCCGGGCCGCGCGGAACTTCGCCACCTCCTCCAGGAGGGTGGTGCGGGCGACGAAGAAGAACGACAGCCGGGGCGCGAAGGCGTCGACCTCCATCCCGGCGGCCAGCGCGGTGCGTACGTACGCGATCGCGTCGGCCAGCGTGAAGGCGATCTCCTGCGCGGGCGAGGCCCCCGCCTCGGCCATGTGGTAGCCGGAGATGGAGATGGTGTTCCACTGGGGGAGCTCGGTGCGGCAGTAGCGGAAGACGTCGGCCGTCAACCTCAGGGAGGGGCCGGGCGGAAAGATGTACGTCCCCCGTGCGATGTACTCCTTCAGCACGTCGTTCTGGATGGTTCCGGTCAGCTCGGCGGCGGCGACCCCCTGCTCCTCGGCGACCAGTTGGTAGAGCAGGAGCAGTACGGCGGCCGGTGCGTTGATCGTCATCGAGGTGGACACCCGGTCGAGGGGGATCCCGTCGAACAGCACCCGCATGTCCTCGACCGAGTCGATCGCGACGCCCACCTTGCCGACCTCGCCGTGCGCGAGCGGGGCGTCGGAGTCGTGACCCATCTGGGTGGGCAGGTCGAAGGCCACGGACAGTCCTGCGGCGCCGCCCCCGATGAGCTGGCGGTAGCGGGCGTTGGACTCGGCGGCGGTCCCGAAGCCGGCGTACTGGCGCATGGTCCAGGGCCGTCCGGTGTACATCGTCGGGTGGACGCCCCGGGTGTACGGGTACTCCCCCGGCTCCCCCAGTTCGGTCGCGGGGTCCCAGCCGGCGAGGTCGTCCGGGCGGTAGACGGGCGCGATCGGGATCCCGCTCTCGGTGTGCCGCTCCATGTGGCGCGCTCCTTCGTGGCTACGAGGTGCCCGGGGCTGATAAAACGTCCCCGCGGCGACCGCGCGGCGGCCGCTGGTCACAATGGCGCAACATCGCGGCCGTCCCTGCAACTGACCACGCCCGCGTGGCATCACCTAGATACACACGTAGAAATCGGGGGACTGCAATGCACCGCCAGAAGGTAATAATCCGCGCACTCGGCCTGGCCACCGCCGTCGCACTTGCCGCGACCGCATGCGGACCGCAGAAGCCGGAGGCCGCGGGCTCCGGTTCTTCCGCTCCCGCATCGCCCACGGCGGTCGCCACCCCTGACGCCTCGCCGTCCACGGACGGAAAGCCGGGCGACGCCTCGCCGTCGGCGTCCCCGTCCGCCTCGGCCTCGCCCTCGCCCTCCGCCTCGCCCTCGCCGACCGTGAAGCAGGTCATGGCGAACGGCGACGACAGTGAGCAGGTCCGCGAACTGCAGGCCCGGCTGCGCCAGCTCAAGCTGATGTCGGTCGCTCCGACCGGTTTCTACGGTTCCAAGACGACCGCGGCCGTCAAGTCCTTCCAGTCGAAGAACGGCCTGCCCGCCACCGGCGGCGTGGACGAGCCCACCTGGAAGAAGATCCAGGGCTCCACGAAGAAGCCGACCGCCGACGAGCTGCGCCCGCCGACCGTCAACGAGCCGGACGCCCCGGACCCGCGCTGCATGACGGGCCGGGTGATGTGCATCAGCAAGGAGAGCCGCACCCTCGCCTGGATGATCGACGGCAAGGTGGTCACCACGCTGGACGTGCGCTTCGGTTCGGAGAACACCCCGACCCGCGAGGGCGAGTTCGCGGTGGAGTGGAAGGCCAAGGACTGGGTTTCGACGCTCTACCACACGCCCATGCCGTATTCGATGTTCTTCAGCAAGGGCCAGGCCGTGCACTACTCGGCGGACTTCGCCGCCCGCGGCTACGCCGGCGCCTCGCACGGCTGCGTGAACGTCCGGGACAAGGCCAAGCTGGCGACGCTGTTCGACGCGGTGAAGGTCGGCGACAAGGTCGTCGTCTACTGGTGACGTCTGCTGGTGACCCGCGGGCGGCGACCTGCGGCGGGCCGGGCGGGGGGCGCCCTGTCCGGGCGCGGAAGGTCGGAAGTTGAGGGCGCGGGCGGGATCGGGGGAACGAATCCCGCCCGCGCCGGTTGCGCAGAGCCCAGGGGTACGGGGGGAACCCCGGCTCATGCGCGGCCGATGACCAGTCGGCTCGTTATGTACTGCGTCACCGGTTCGAAAAGTGTTACAGGCGTGGCGCGAGCCGTTTCAGGCCAGTGTCCGGTACCCGGTCCTCAGCGGCGCGGGGCCGTCTGCGGGGGCTTCGGCGAAGCCGTCCCGGCCGGGACCAGCCCCAGCGAACGCGAGGGGAACTGCGGGCCCGTGGGCGAGCCCGGCGTGTCTGCGCCGGCTCCCCCGCCGGTGGCCACGTCGAGCACCACCTGGCAGTAGCGCGGGATCCGCAGCAGCCCCTTGGCCAGGCGTGCGAGCTTCTCGCGGCGGGCCTCGTCGAGCCGCCCCGACCGGTAGTCCCGGCACAGCTCCGCCGCTCCGGTGCGGCCGTCCCGGTCCCGGCCCGAACCGTCGGGGGGATCCGTGGTCATGCTGTCGGTGCCGCCCTGGCGGTTCCGGTCCCGGCCGTCCTTGCCTCCGGTGGAGCCGCTCGCGGTGGGTTCCGTGCCGGTGGTGCCGCTGATCCCGGCGACGCCGCCGGGTCCGGTCGTACGGCCTTCCGCGCCCGGGGTGTTCCCCGGGGACGGGGTGCCGCTCTGGCCCCCGCCGTCGCTCGGCGCGGTGCTGCGGGGCGGCGCGACGGGCGCCGCGAAGCGGCCGTCGGGCGGGGCCGCCGGGGAGGATCCGACCGTCACCGAGGCGGCGGGCAGCGCGCCGGCGGTGTCCCCGGGTGCGCGGTCCAGCAGTCCGGTGCCCGCGGCGGCGGCCAGTCCGCCCACGGCGACGCTCGCCACGGCGGCGGCGAGGGCGAAGCGGACCGGCCGCCCGCGCCGGGGTCCCGGTCTGGCCGGGCCGGCGGGCGGGCCGAGCTCGACCACGGTGTCCGCGGAGCCGAACAGGCCCCCGTCCGGAGCCGCCGTCTGCGGTTCGGCCCGGAGTACGGAGCCGCGTGCGCGGAACGCGGCCACCGCGGCGGCCTCTCCGCGCAGTTCCCCGGGGAGCCCTCCGGCGGCCGGGGCCGGCTGCTCGGTGAGTGCGTCGAGGGCGGCGCGCAGCCGCTCGGCCCGGGCGTGGGCGTGCTGCTCGGCGCCAGGTGCGACCGGTTCTCCGCGCAGCAGTCTGTCCGCCGCGGCTTTGTCCAGCCACCTGTCGCGCTCGTCGGCCATCACATGTCCTTCTGCGTCCGCCAACGTGAATCCGTCACACCGGTTTGTTCTACGAGGCCCGCGGCGCGGGCCCGCTGCGCCGGTACGGCGTCGAGGTCCCGTCCGCCCCCGGCGCCCCGTGCGCGACTCCCGTCATTATCGCCGAGGCGGGCGCGCAGCCGTCCGGCGCCGGCGCCGGCGGCCGGGCCGATGCCGGAGCCTATGCCGGAATCGGGGTCGGCTCCGGGGTCGAAGTCCTCGTCCTGGCCGAGCAGCTCGGCCAGTTTCTTCAGGCCCCGGTGCGCGGCGGTGCGGACCGCACCGGGGCGCTTGCCCAGGGTCTCGGCCGCGCTCTTGGCGTCCAGGCCGACGACCACGCGCAGGACGACGGCCTCGGCCTGGTCCTGCGGGAGCTGGGCTATGAGTTCCATCGTGCGGCAGGTGGAGAGGGACTCCATGGCCTCGCCGGCGGTGTCGGACTCGGCGGCGTGGCCCGTCAGCTCGGTCTCGTCCCCGCCGACGGCGGGTCTGCGCCCGCGCATCCGTATGTGGTCGAGGGCCCGGTTGCGGGCTATGCGGGCGGCCCAGCCGCGGAAGCGGTCGGCGTCGCCGGTGAAGGAGTCGAGGTCGCGGGCGATCTGCAGCCAGGCTTCGGAGGTGACGTCCTCGGCGTCGCCGTCCCCGACGAGCGTGCGGACGTATCCGAGCAGGCGCGGGTGCACGGCGCGGTACACAGAACGGAACGCGAGCTCGTCGCCGTCTTGTGCCGCGAGCACCGCGGTGGTCAGCTCCGCGTCGTCCCCCAGCAAAATCCCCAACCCGTTCACAGTCCCGTATGTGTGGCGCAAATCAGCACGTTACGGCTTTCAAGCACCTTCGTCCACGAGTTGTACAACGTGCAACCATCCCTGCGCGGAGCGGGGTGTGACACAAAACGCACCGAAGACGCTGAGAGGGGTGCGGGCTTGTCGCACGAGTCCGCGACGGATGGCGGCCGGGGCCTCTCCTGTGGGGGGTGGCGGCCTCGGTCGCCCTCCCCTTCCCCGCCGTCTCCACGGCCATCATGCCCGGGTCCCCCGCGGGGCCCCCGAGCGGCCCCGCACCTGGCCCGGCAAGCGCTCCCGTCATCCTTTCGGCTCACTTCCGAGTGAAAACCCGGAATGGGTACGACACACCCGGCTCCACGTCGATAGCGTGGCGGGACACCCGCGCCACGCCACGAGGAGCCCCCCGCTGTCCAGCCACCTTCCGGCACAGGCCCGCGGAGGCTCCGACCCTTCCCACGGCTCCCCCTCCCTCCACGACGCCGACCCGTTCGGGGACACCGGTCCTTTCGACGGCGGTCCGTTCGGCGACACCGGTCCTTTCGACGACACCGGTCCCTTCAACGACGCCGGGCTCGCGCGGTTCAACGCGCTGTCCCCCGAGGCCGCCCACTCCGCCCTGCTGCACTGTTGCGGCAGCCGGCGCTGGGCCCAGCGGGTGGCCGCCCATCGCCCTTACCCCGACTTCGGCGCGCTACTCGCGGCCGCGGACGAAGCTTCGTACGACCTCTCTCAAGCCGACCTGTCCGAGGCGCTGGCCTGCGAGTTCCCGCCGGAGCTGGAGCACGGGGCGGCGTACGCCGCGCTCCTCGCGCTCGACGCGGCGCACGGGGAGTACGAGCGGACCTTCGGCCACGCCTTCGTGATCTGCCTCGACGGGACCACTCCGGAGGAGCAGGCGGACCAGCTGCTGGCCGCGATCCGGCGGCGGATGGAGCTGGAGGTGGACGAGGAGCGCGCGATCTCCGCGGACGAGCTCCGTCGCGTCGCGCAGGTCCGGCTCGCCGACCTGACACACTGGCTGACCTCGGCAGATGGGGTATCTGCTGCCGAATTCGGGCTATTCGCCCCTGTGGGATAGTCCGTCCGTGCCTGTTTGATCACACCGATGGCCCCCGCGCGAGGGAACCGACAAAGCGTCGCTACGATGTCCGGGGCCGGAGGACCGTACCCGGCCGGGCCCGACCGACAAAGAAGCCGGCTGGCCCCCGCCCCGCTTCCGGAGGGTTTTCCGTGCCGGCTGGAACGTTGTACCGCGGCCGGGAAGGAATGTGGTCCTGGGTGGCTCATCGAGTCACCGGCGTCCTCATTTTCTTCTTCCTGTTCGTACACGTCCTCGACACCGCTCTCGTCCGCGTCTCCCCTGAGGCGTACGACGATGTCGTGGCTACCTACAAGACTCCGATCGTCGCGCTACTGGAGTACGGCCTCGTCGCCGCAATCCTGTTCCACGCGCTCAACGGTCTCCGTGTCATCGCCGTGGACTTCTGGTCCAAGGGCCCCCGCTACCAGAAGCAGATGCTCTGGACCGTGGTGGGCATCTGGGTCGTGCTGATGGTCGGGGCCCTGTACCCCGTCCTCGGACACGCTTACCTCGAACTCTTCGGGAAGTGACACGCATGTCTTCTGACACTTCTTTCGAAAAGGGCATCGGTGACGTGGAGGGCGTGTCCCTCTACGACGTCGACAACCCGGCGCCGTACATCGAGGCCCCGCGCAAGCGCACCAGCAAGACCCCGCGCTCGACCCGCGGCAACTTCGAGATGGTCGCGTGGCTCTTCATGCGCCTCTCGGGCATCGTGCTCGTCGTCCTGGTCCTCGGCCACCTGCTGATCCAGCTCGTGCTGGACGGCGGGGTGTCCAAGATCGGCTTCGCCTTCGTGGCCGGCCGCTGGGCCTCCCCGTTCTGGCAGGGCTGGGACCTGCTGATGCTGTGGCTCGCGATGCTGCACGGCGCGAACGGTCTGCGTACCGTCATCAACGACTACGCGGAGCGCGCCAACACGCGTCTGTGGCTCAAGGGCCTGCTCTACACCGCCACGGTGTTCACCATTCTTCTGGGCACGCTGGTGATCTTCACCTTCGACCCGAACATCCGCTAGGCAACGGGGCTGAGGCGTAACCAATGAAGATCCACAAGTACGACACCGTCATCGTCGGCGCGGGCGGCGCGGGCATGCGCGCCGCCATCGAGTCGACGAAGCGCAGCCGCACCGCCGTGCTGACCAAGCTCTACCCCACCCGCTCCCACACGGGCGCCGCGCAGGGCGGCATGGCCGCCGCGCTCGCCAACGTGGAGGACGACAACTGGGAGTGGCACACCTTCGACACGGTCAAGGGCGGTGACTACCTGGTCGACCAGGACGCCGCCGAGATCCTGGCGAAGGAGGCCATCGACGCGGTCCTCGACCTGGAGAAGATGGGCCTGCCGTTCAACCGCACCCCGGACGGCACCATCGACCAGCGCCGCTTCGGCGGGCACTCCCGCAACCACGGCGAGGCGCCGGTCCGCCGGTCCTGCTACGCCGCGGACCGCACCGGCCACATGATCCTCCAGACGCTTTACCAGAACTGCGTCAAGGAGGGCGTGGAGTTCTTCAACGAGTTCTACGTCCTGGACCAGCTCCTGGTCGAGGAGGACGGCGTCCAGAAGTCGGCCGGCGTGGTCGCGTACGAGCTCGCCACCGGCGAGATCCACGTGTTCCAGGCGAAGTCCGTCATCTACGCCTCCGGCGGCACCGGCAAGTTCTTCAAGGTGACCTCCAACGCGCACACCCTCACGGGTGACGGCCAGGCGGCCTGCTACCGCCGCGGCCTGCCGCTGGAGGACATGGAGTTCTTCCAGTTCCACCCGACGGGCATCTGGCGCATGGGCATCCTGCTGACGGAGGGCGCCCGCGGTGAGGGCGGCATCCTCCGCAACAAGGACGGCGAGCGCTTCATGGAGAAGTACGCGCCGGTCATGAAGGACCTCGCGTCCCGTGACGTCGTCTCGCGCTCCATCTACACCGAGATCCGTGAGGGCCGCGGCTGCGGTCCCGCCGGTGACCACGTGTACCTGGACCTGACGCACCTGCCGCCGGAGCAGCTCGACGCGAAGCTCCCGGACATCACCGAGTTCGCGCGCACCTACCTGGGCATCGAGCCGTACACGGACCCGATCCCGATCCAGCCCACCGCGCACTACGCCATGGGCGGCATCCCGACGAACGTCGAGGGTGAGGTCCTGCGGGACAACACCACCGTCGTCCCGGGCCTGTACGCGGCCGGCGAGGTCGCGTGCGTGTCGGTGCACGGTGCGAACCGCCTGGGCACCAACTCGCTGCTGGACATCAACGTCTTCGGCAAGCGCTCGGGCATCGCGGCCGCCGCGTACGCCCACTCCCACGACTACGTCGAGCTGCCCGAGAACCCGGCGCAGCAGGTCATCGACCAGGTCGAGCGGCTGCGCAACTCCACGGGCAACGAGCGGGTCGCGGACCTGCGCCTGGAGCTCCAGGAGACGATGGACGCCTGCGTGATGGTGTTCCGCACCGAGCAGACGATCAAGACCGCGGTCGAGAAGATCGCGGAGCTGCGCGAGCGCTACCTGAACGTGTCCGTCCAGGACAAGGGCAAGCGCTTCAACACGGACCTGCTGGAAGCCATCGAGCTGGGCAACCTGCTCGACCTGGCCGAGGTCATGGCCGTGTCCGCGCTGGCGCGCAAGGAGTCCCGCGGCGGTCACTACCGCGAGGACTACCCGAACCGCGACGACGTCAACTTCATGCGCCACACCATGGCGTACCGCGAGGTCGGCGACGACGGCAAGGATTCCGTCCGCCTGGACTACAAGCCGGTCGTCGTCACCCGCTACCAGCCGATGGAGCGTAAGTACTGATGGCCACCCCGACCCTGAGCAAGACGGACGCGATGGAGGCCGCGGCCGCGGCATCGCCCTTCATCACGGTCACGTTCCGGATCCGCCGGTTCAACCCGGAGATCTCGGACGAGTCGACCTGGCAGGACTTCCAGATCGAGATCGACCCGAAGGAGCGCGTGCTCGACGGTCTCCACAAGATCAAGTGGGACCTCGACGGCACGCTGACCTTCCGCCGCTCGTGCGCGCACGGCATCTGCGGCTCCGACGCGATGCGGATCAACGGCAAGAACAGGCTCGCCTGCAAGACGCTGATCAAGGACATCAACCCGGAGAAGCCGATCACGGTCGAGGCCATCAAGGGCCTGACGGTGATGAAGGACCTCGTCGTCGACATGGAGCCCTTCTTCCAGGCGTACCGGGACGTCATGCCGTTCCTGGTCACCAAGGGCAACGAGCCGACGCGCGAGCGCCTGCAGTCCGCCGAGGACCGCGAGCGCTTCGACGACACCACCAAGTGCATCCTGTGCGCCGCCTGCACGTCCTCGTGCCCGGTGTTCTGGAACGACGGCCAGTACTTCGGCCCGGCGGCGATCGTCAACGCGCACCGCTTCATCTTCGACTCGCGCGACGAGGCCGGCGAGCAGCGGCTGGAGATCCTGAACGACAAGGACGGCGTGTGGCGCTGCCGCACGACCTTCAACTGCACCGACGCGTGCCCGCGCGGCATCGAGGTCACGAAGGCGATCCAGGAAGTGAAGCGGGCCCTCATCACCCGCCGCTTCTGACCTTCTTGACGCGCCCCTCGCAGCGCTCGGCCCTGGCGGGCCTCCCGCGCTTCGGGGCGCCGCGACGGACTCCGTCCGTCGGCGGCCGAGGCCGTTGACCGTACGAGGGCCCCGCCCCCGGTGTTCGCACCGGGGGCGGGGCCCTGCGCGTACCGGCGATCGCCCTACTGGCCCGCCGGAGGCTGTGGAATCATCGGGCACATGAGTGAGCAGCAGCCGAACCCTTACGCGAGCGACGGCCAGGGCGAAGAGTACAAGTGGGGTCCGAGCAATCCGAGTTACGGCTACCCGCAGCCCTACCCGCAGCCCCCGGCCTACCAGCCGACCATCGCCGGCGCGGGCATCCCGGCCCAGATGCCGCAGACGCCGCCCATGGGCTACCCGGCCGCCGGGCTCTCCCTGGGCGACATCACCATCGCCGGCGACCAGATCATCACCCCGTCGGGCGCCATGCCGCTGCGCGGCGCCATCTGGAACGCGACGGACTTCTCGCGGACCGAGGAGAAGATCCCGGCGCACGCGATCGTGCTGGCCGTCATCTTCTTCCTCTTCTGCCTGCTCGGCCTGTTCTTCCTCCTGATGAAGGAGCGCCGCACCACGGGCTACATCCAGATCACCGTGAACAGCGCCGGCCGCCACCACTCCACGATGATCCCCGCGGTGGACCCGGGCACCTACATGTGGGTCATGAGCCAGCTCAACCAGGCGCGCGCGCTGAGCATGTGAGTCCGGTCAGCCGGGTCCGGCCGGGCGGGAATCCGGTGGCGGGTCGGGGACCGGTCTGACGAAGATCACCGGATGACTCTCATCCATGATGTGGACGGTCCCGCCGAGGCCCCGGCCGTCGTCCTGCTGCATTCCTCCGTGTGCGACCGGCGGATGTGGGAGCCGCAGTGGCAGCCGCTGCTCGCCGCCGGCTTCCGCGTGGTCCGGCCGGACTTCCGGACCTGCGGCGACTCCCCCGCCGCCGAAGCCCCGTACAGCGACCACGAGGACGTACGGGAGCTGCTGGAGCACCTCGGCATCCGGCGGGCCGCGTTCGTCGGGAGCTCGTACGGCGGGCGGGTCGCGCTGACGCTGGCCGCGCAGCGGCCGGAGCTGGTGAGCGCGCTGGCGCTGCTCTGCCCCGCCATGCCCGCACAGCGGCGCGGACCCGCGCTGCTCGCCTTCAACGCCGCCGAGGCCGCCCTGCTGGACGCGGGCGACCTGGAGGGCGCGGCCGGGCTCAACGCCCGCCAGTGGCTCGGCCCGGAGGCCGACGGGGCCGCGCACGCCCTCGTACGGGCCATGCAGCTCGGGAACCTGAAGGGTGCCCAGGGCGCCGACTGGGACCATGAGCTCCCCGAGCCCGTCTTCGATCCCGCCGCCGTCACCGCCCCGGTCCTCGCCGTCGGCGGCGCGCACGACATCCCCGACTTCCGCGAGGTCCCCGCGGAGCTGGCCTCGGTCGTGTCCGGCGCCGTCCGCGTCGAGCTGCCCTGGGCCGGCCATCTCCCTTCCCTGGAACGCCCGGAGGAGATCAACCGGCTGCTGCTGGAGTTCCTCCCGGGAAGCTGACCGGGGCCCGGAAACCCGCGCACGACATTCGCTTGAACCTGTTCAAAAATGGGTCTACAGTCAGTGCTGTCAGCAGTTGAACACGTTCAAGCACGTTCAAGGGGGCTGAGGGCAATGGACCTCACCGTGGTCGCGTACGTCATCTACCTGCTCATCAGCATCGGACTCACCGTCTGGGTGGCCCGCACGCTCAGCCGCAACGGGCGCGTCTTCATCGGCGACGTCCTCCAGGGCAACGAGAAGCTCGCGGACGCCGTCAACCAGCTCCTGGTGGTCGGCTTCTACCTCGTCAACATCGGCTTCGTGACCCTCTACCTGCGGTCGGCCGACGAGATCGTGGCGGCCCGCGGACTCTTCGAAGCCCTGTCGGTCAAGCTCGGAGTCGTGCTCCTGGTCCTCGGCGTCATGCACCTCGGCAACGTCTGGGTGCTGAACAAGATGCGCCGCCGGGGCATCATGGAGCGCCAGCAGACCCCGCCGGTCGCCCCCCAGGGGTGGACCGCGCCCGCCGGAGCCTGATCACCGTGGCCACCGCCGTCACCCGGCACCTGACGGTGCTCTACGACGCGAACTGCCCGCTCTGCGTACACATCCGGCACTGGCTGCTCGGCCAGCGCTGGCTGGTACCGCTCCGGCTCATCCCCGCGGCCTCCTTCGAGGCGCAGCGGCGCTACCCGCAGCTCGACCACGCCTCGACGCTGAAGGAGATCACCGTCATCGGCGACTCCGGACAGGTGTGGAAGGGGACCGACGCCTTCATCGTCTGCCTGTGGGCGCTGGCCGAGCACCGGCCGAAGGCCAACTGGCTGGCCACCCCGGCCGGCCGGCCCTTCGCCAAGGCGGCCATGTACACCGCCTCCACCTGGCGCGAGGTGCTGCGGGACGGCTCCTCGGCGAACGACGGGGAACCGGCCTGTGACGACCACTGTTCCGCGCCCCGATAGGCTCGGTGCCGTGACTGATCAGAAGGCTCCCAAGAGCGAGCAGACCCGCACGCTCATCCTCGAAACCGCGCTCCGTCTCTTCCAGGAGCGCGGCTTCGACAAGACGACGATGCGGGGCATCGCCAAGGAGGCCGGAGTCTCGGTCGGCAACGCCTACTACTACTTCGAGTCCAAGGAACACCTGGTCCAGGGCTTCTACGACCGGATCGGCGCCGCCCACCTGGCGGCGGTCCGGCCCATCCTGGACAAGGAGACCGATCTGCAGAAGCGGCTCGCCGGCGTCCTGACCAGCTGGCTGGACATCGCGGCGCCGTACCACGAGTTCGCCTCGCAGTTCTTCAAGAACGCCGCCGACCCGGAGAGCCCGCTCAGCCCGTTCTCCCCGGAGTCGGAGCCGGCCCGCAAGCTGGCGATCGACATGCACCGCGAGGTGCTGGCGGGCGCCAAGACCAAGGTGCCGGACGAGCTGGCGGACGTACTGCCGGAGCTGATGTGGCTCTCGCAGATGGGCCTGGTCCTCTACTGGGTCTTCGACCGCTCCCCGGACAGCGAGAAGACCCGCAAGCTCGCCCAGCGCGGCGCGCAGCTCACGACGCGGGGCATCATCCTGGCCCGGTTCCGGGTGCTGCGCCCGCTGGTGCGCGAAGTGCACGAGCTGTTCACGGACTTCCTGCCGGGCATGGCCCAGTCGGCCGTGTCCCGTCCGGGCCGCAAGCGGGCCTCCGACCCGGATGCGGGCCCGGAAGAAGGCCCGGAAGAGGGCCCTGCGTAGCAAACGGCGCAGGGCCCGGCCGCGGACCGCGGCCTACAGCCAGCTGAGCTCCCACAGCCGCCACACGCCGGTGCCGTCCGAGAGGTACTGGGCGCCCGCGACGGCCTCGCGCGACATCACGTAGTCCTTCTTCTGCCAGATCGGCAGCATCGGGACCTGCTGGGCCACCAGCTTCTGCAGGTCGCGGAAGTCGTTGGCGGCGGCGCCGCGGTCCGAGAAGGACTGGGTGCGGGTGATGAGGTCGTCGACGGCCTTGTCGGAGTAGCCGCTGTTCATCGAGTTGTCGGCGCCGACCAGCGGGGCGAGGAAGTTGTCCGCGTCCGGGAAGTCGGCGATCCAGCCGATGGTGTAGGCATCGAACTCGCCCGCCGCGTAGGCCTTCTGGAAGTCGCTCCACTTCTCGACCGGCTTGATGGTGAGGCGGAAGAGGCCGGTGGACTCCAGCTGGGCCTTCAGCTCCTCGGCCTCGGGCACGCTCGCGCCGCGCACGTTGACCCCGAGGGTGATCGCGACCGGGGTGGCGATGCCGGCGTCCTTGAGGAGCTTCTTCGCGGTGAGCCCGTTCGGCGAGGGCCAGGCGTCGAAGAACGGCGTGCTGTGGGCGGCGATGCCCGCCGGGACGAGCGAGTAGAGCGGGGTGACGGTGCCCTTGTAGACCTCGGTCGCGACCTTGGCCCGGTCCACGACCGCGGCCACGGCCTGGCGGACGGCGGGCTGGGCCACCGGGGAGCCGGGGCGGAGGTTGAAGACCATGCTGCGGATCTCCGTACCGCCCGAGGCCTGGTAGCGGGTGTCCTCCAGGCCCGGGTTCAGGGCGGCCAGGACCGCCGGGGGCATGTCGCGGTGGGCGACCTCGATCCCGTGGTCGGTCCAGGCCTGCTCCAGCTGCGCGGAGTCCTTGAAGTACTTCACGGTGACCGCGGTCTTGGAGACCTTGCCCTGGCCCTTGTACGAGGTGTTGGGCTTCAGCTCGGCGCTCGCGCCGGCCGTGTAGCCGTCGAGGGTGAAGGGACCGGAGCCGTCGACCTTCTCCTCCTCGCGCAGGGCCTTGGCCGGGTACTTCTCCTTGTCCACGATCGAGGCGGCGCCCGTCGCGATCTTGAACGGGAAGGTGGCGTCACCGGCGGAGAGGCTGAAGGTGACGGTGCGGCCCTCGGCCTTGATCGACTCCAGGGTGTTGAACAGCGGCGCCGGACCCTGGTCGGAGTTGATCGTCTTGATCCGGTCGAAGGAGTACTTGACGTCCTCGGCGGTGATCGCCCGGCCGGAGGAGAACTTCACGTCCGGGCGCAGCTCGCACTGGTACGTGGTGAGCTTGTCACCGACGAAGTTGCAGGCGGAGGCCGCGTCGGGCACCGGGGTGTCCGAGCCGGGCTTGATGGTCAGCAGCGACTGGTAGACGTTGCTGAACAGGGCCCAGGAGCCGGCGTCGTACGCGCCCGCGGGGTCGAGGGAGGAGACCACGTCGCTCGTGCCGACGCGGATCGCCGCCCCGCCGCCGGCGGCCTGGGGCAGCAACTGCCAGGTGGCGACGCCGGCCACGCCGAGGGCCAGCCCGGCCGCGATGACTTTCGAGCGGACAGACCGCAGCATCCTTGACTCCACCCCACACGGGCGCACGCCGAAGTGTGCGACCAGCTATCCGATTATCGGTCACATCCCATCATGGAATTTCAGCCTCGGGAAGGCCGATTTGTCGCGTGGCGTTGGAGGTTCGGGAGGTTCAGGCCTGATATGAGGCGAGTTCGACGACTGTGATGTCCGACGGTGCGCCGACCCGGACCGGCGGGCCCCAGGCGCCCGCGCCGCGCGAGACGTACAGCTGGGTGTCGCCGTAGCGCTCCAGCCCGGCGACGGTGGGGTTGGCGAGCTCGGCGACGTACTCGCCGGGCCAGAGCTGCCCGCCGTGGGTGTGGCCGGAGAGCTGCAGGTCGGCCCCGTACCGGACGGCGTCGTCGATCACGATCGGCTGGTGGGCCAGGAGCACGGCGGTGCGGGTACGGTCCCGGTCGCCGAGCGCGGCCTGGAAGTCCGGGCCGTGGCCCTCGCTCTCGCCCGCGACGTCGTTGACCCCGGCGAGATCGAAGTACGGGAGCTCGCGGCGGGCGTTCTCCAGCGGGGTGAGGCCCAGCTCGCGGACGTGGTCGACCCATTGCTGGGCGCCCGAGAAGTACTCGTGGTTGCCGGTGACGAAGTACGAGCCGTGGCGCGAGCGGAGGCCGCGCAGCGGTTCGGCGGCGGGGCCGAGGTCCTCGACGCTGCCGTCGACGAGGTCGCCCACGACGGCGATGAGGTCGGGCTGCGTGCGGTTGATCGTGTCGACGATGCGGGTGGTGTGGGCGCGGCCCAGGATCGGGCCGAGGTGGATGTCGCTGACGACGGCGATGCGGAAGCCGTGGGCCGCGCGGGGGAGCTTCGCCAGGGGGACCTGGACCCGCTTGACGCGGGGGCCGCGCAGGACGCCGTACGTGCCGTAGCCGACGGTGCCGGCCGTGGCGGCGGCGGCCGTGCCGGCGACGATCCGCGCGAAGCGGCGGCGGCTGACGCCGGCCTCCGTGGGGGCGGCCGGCGCCGGGTCGGCCGGGGCCGTGGGGTCGGCGGTGGCTGCGAGCGTGGCCTGCGGCGCAGTTCCCCTCCCCGCCCCTTCCCGAAACTGGGGCTCCGCCCCGGACCCCGTTGGGGCCGCGCCCTCGGCGGCGGGGACGCCGTGGGGCTCCGCCCCCGGGCCTGCGGTGGCGGCCGGGGGTGTGGGCGCGTTCGACCGGCGGAGCCATACCGCTCGGATCGGCTCGGCGACCAGCATGGCCAGGGAGAGGTACAGGAGGACGGCCAGCCAGAGGTAGCCCGGCCAGGCGACCGTGCGCTCCAGCCAGAAGGGGGCTCCCGCGCGGCCCCCGACGAGGGCGGCCACGGACAGGAGCGGCAGGGCGAAGGCCAGGGCGGTGCCCGTGCGGCGGACCGCGCCGCCGGGGGTGGTGGTGTCGCGGACCAGGCGGATCCAGAGCCAGCGGTGGACCAGGACCAGGAGGGCCAGGACCAGCAGGGCCACGGCCGCGATGAGAAGGATCGTCACGCGCCCGCCTCCGTACGTGATTCACGCCGCAGTGCCCGCACCCCGAGCAACCCGATCACTCCGACGGCCGTCCCCAGGAGAAAGGACGCCACTGCCAGGAGAAGGTGGACCCAGAAGTACGCGGTCGGGTCCCCCGCGGCGTCGAAGGCCAGACCGCTGCCGTCCTTCCACAGGTTCCGGACGAAAGACACCCAGATGAACCAGCTCCACACTCCGAAGGCGAGCAGGAACCAGGAAGCGGCGCGGCTGAGTCTCATGAGCCAAGTATCGGTTTCCTCCCCAGGACGGACGCGCCGGGGTGGGCTGTCCCGGCGGTGGTTGCGGCGGGTTGGCCGGTCCGGGCCGCTAAGCACAGCATCGGGATGTACTTTCACCTGCGTGTCTGCCAAGAAGACCGCGTTGACGGTCCTTTCCGCCGCGCTCCCCGCCCTGCTGGTCCCGGCCCTGCTGGCCTCGCCCGCGTACGCCGCGCCGACGCCGACGCCACCGGTGGACGGGAAGGGGCAGCCGCCCAAGGCGCCCGCGCCGCCCGCCTCGATGTCCACGGTCGGCGGCTCGGCGCTCGGGCAGCCCGGTACGCAGGTCAACCTGCTGCCCGGCGCGCCCGCGCTGCCCACGAGCCTGACGGGCCGTTCGTGGATCGTGGCCGACGCCGAGACCGGCGAGATCCTCGCCGCGCACAACGCGCACTGGCGGCTCCCCCCGGCCTCGACCATGAAGATGCTCTTCGCCGACACGGTGCTGCCGGGTCTGCCCAAGGACCAGCTCCACAAGGTCACCGACCAGGAGCTGGACGGGGTCGGGGCCGGCTCCAGCCTCGTGGGCATCAAGGAGGACGCCGAGTACAGCGTCCACGACCTGTGGCTCGGGGTGTTCCTGCGCTCCGGGAACGACGCCGTGCACGTACTTTCGGCCATGAACGGCGGCGTCGAGAAGACCGTCAAGGACATGCAGGCGCATGCCGAGGAGCTCCAGGCCCTGGACACGCACGTGGTGTCCCCGGACGGCTACGACGCTCCGGGCCAGGTCTCCAGCGCCTACGACCTCACCCTCATCGCCCGCTCCGGTCTGCAGAAGCAGGACTTCCGGGAGTACTGCGGCACGGCCAGCGCGAAGTTCCCCGGCCGCCAGGAGGCGGGGAAGCCGCGGGAGACCTTCGAGATCCAGAACACCAACCGGCTGATGACCGGGGCCGGCGGCCTCTCCCCGTACAAGGGGATCGCCGGGGTGAAGAACGGCAACACCACGATGGCCGGCTCCACCTTCACCGGCGCGGCCCAGCAGGGGAACAAGAAGCTGCTGGTCACGGTGATGAACCCGGGCACCGGCGGCGCCAACTCGGTGTACGAGGAGACCGCCGACCTGCTCGACTGGGGCTTCGCGGCGGCCGGGAAGGTCAAGCCGGTGGGCGAGCTGGTGCCGCCGAAGAGCGCGGACACCACCTCCCACGGCTCCCCGGCCCAGTCCCACGAGAACAACCCGTCGGCGTCCGGCGGGGACTCCGGCGGCGGGATCGGCACCGCGTTCGGCGTGGCGGGCGGGGTGCTGGCCGTGGTGGCCGGCGGGGCCTACGCCGTCAACCGGCGCTGGCCGCGGGGGCGCAGCCGCCGGGCTCGCGGCCAGGGGTAGCGGAGCCGGCGGGCTCGGCGTCCGGCTCCCGGCCCGGCTCCGGGTCGGGCTCCCGGCCCGGCTCCGGCTCCCGGCCGGGCTCCGGGTCCTCCACGCCGTCCCCGTCCGCGTCGTCCCGGCTCGCGGTCCACGCCGCGCAGAACAGCAGCAGCTTCGCCGTGAGGTTGATCCAGATCAACAGCGCGATGGGCACGCCGAAGGCCCCGTACATGCTCTTCGTGGCGACCTCCCGCATGTAGCCGCTGAGCAGCAGTTTCAGCAGTTCGAAGCCGGCCGCGCCGAGGAGGGCCGCCTCGATCAGCCGGCGGCGGGGCGGTTCGACGCCCGGGAGCAGGGTCAGGACGTAGAGCAGGAGCAGGAAGGCGGCCACCACGCCGACGAGGAAGGCCCCGCCCCGCAGCAGGCCGCCGCCCGCGCCGTCGCGCGGTACGCCCAGCCAGTCGCCGGCCTTGCCGACCGCGCTGGAGCCGAAGATCGAGGCGGCGGCCGAGGCCAGGCCGACGCCGCCGAGGCCGATGAGGACGAGGGCGTCCTTGCCCTTGCGGACGAAGGGGTTGCCCTGGTCTTCGTCGTCCTTCTCCCACACGGCGCGCAGGCAGTCCCGCATGGAACCGATCCAGCCGATGCCGGTGAAGAGCAGCACGGCGGCGGCGATCAGGCCGACCGTGCCCGCGTTCGCCACGAGGGCGTTGATGTCGAGCTGGTCGGAGATGCCGGGGACCTGCTCGGCGAGGTTCTTCTGGAGCCTGTCGAGCTGGTCCTGGGTGAGCAGTCCGGCGCCGATCGCGGCGGCCACCGTGATCAGCGGGAAGAGGGCCAGGAAGCTGATGAAGGTGATGGCGGCGGCGAGCCGGCTCCAGTGCACGCGGTCGAGCCGCTGGTACGAACGCCACAGGTGGGTCCGCATCAGCGCGGACACCAGGGGCCCGATCAGCGGGAGTTTCGTCAGCCAGTCCATACGGTCACCGTAAATGAGCTGTCGTAAATAGCCGGGATTGCCGCTTTTGGGGACTACGGTCGTCGATTGTGACTTTTCGCCCGACGGCTCGGCCGTTCCATGCCCTGGTCCTGCGAAGGATCGGTTTCCGGTTCCGGTTCCTGCGTCAGGAACGGCGTACGGTCGCCTCGCCCGCGGCCGCCGCCGCACTGCTGTCCGTGGCCGAGCCGAGCTGCGCCGGGACGCCGCTCGTCCCACCGCTTGCCCCGTTGCCGAACGGATATTCACGCAGCTTGCGCCAGACTCCGTCCGAGCCCTGCTCGTAGAGGGCGAACCCGTTGCAGACCCACTCCGCCGCATAGTCGGCGAGGGTGCTGAACGCCAGGTCCATCGCCTCCTCGGAGATCCCGTGGGCGACCGTGACGTGCGGGTGGTACGGGAAGGACAGCTCCCGGCTCAGCGGCCCCTGCGGGTCGCGGACCTGGCCCTGGAGCCGGGTGCAGCCGGAGCCGCCCTCGACGACCTGGACGAAGACGACCGGCGAGAGCGGACGGAAGGTGCCCGTGCCGGCCAGCCGCATCACGAAGGAACGGCCCGCGGCCGCGACCTCCGCCAGGTGGGCGCGGATCCCGGGCAGCCGCTCCGCGGCCACCTCCGTCGGCGGTACGAGGGTGACGTGCGTGGGAATGCCGTGCGCGGCGACGTCCCCGAAGCCGGCTCGCAGCTCCTGAAGGCTGCTGCCGTACGGCTCCGGGACCGCGATCGAAACGCCGAGCGTTACGGTCCCCACGTAGCTCTCCTCCGCCTGTAGTCCCTGTGCGTGGTCTGTGCTTCGCATGTGCTCCGCATGTGCGTCGCACGAGTGCTGCCGCCCCAGTGTGGCGGCAGCACCCCCCAGATCGCCAGGGCCCTCTTTCTCTTGCGTGCCCGTCAGTGCTTCGCGGGCAGGAAACCGAGGTGGTCGTACGCCTGCGCCAGGGTCTCGGCGGCGACCGCCCTGGCCTTCTCCGCGCCCTTGGCCAGCAGGGAATCCAGGGTCTCCGGATCGTCCAGGTACTCCTGGGTGCGCTGCTTGAACGGTGTGACGAAATCGACCATCACGCCGGCCAGGTCGGTCTTCAGCGCGCCGTAGCCCTTGCCCTCGTACGCGGCCTCCAGCGCGGGGACGGACTCGCCCGTGAGAGTGGAGTAGATCGTGAGCAGATTGCTGACGCCGGGCTTCTCGACCGGGTCGAACCGGACCACGGCCTCGGTGTCGGTCACGGCGCTCTTGATCTTCTTCTCGGTGGCCTTGGGCTCGTCGAGGAGGTTGATCAGGCCCTTGGGCGAAGACGCCGACTTCGACATCTTGATCGCCGGGTCCTGGAGGTCGTAGATCTTCGCGACCTCCTTGACGATGTGCGCGGCCGGCAGGGTGAAGGTCTTCCCGAAGCGCTGGTTGAAGCGCTCGGCCAGGTCCCGGGTCAGCTCGATGTGCTGACGCTGGTCCTCGCCGACGGGGACGGAGTTCGCCTGGTAGAGCAGGATGTCGGCGACCTGGAGGATCGGGTACGTGAACAGGCCGACGGTGGCGTTGTTGGCGCCGTTCTTCGCGGACTTGTCCTTGAACTGCGTCATCCGGCTGGCCTCGCCGAAACCGGTGATGCAGTTCATGACCCAGCCGAGCTGCGCGTGCTCGGGCACGTGGCTCTGGATGAAGAGCGTGCAGCGCTCGGGGTCGAGACCGGCGGCGAGGAGCTGCGCCGCGGAGAGCCGGGTATTGGCGCGCAGATCCTTCGGATCCTGCGGCATGGTGATCGCGTGCAGGTCGACGACCATGTAGAAGGCGTCGTGCGTCTCCTGCAGGGCGACGTACTGCCGGATGGCTCCGAGATAGTTCCCGAGGTGGAACGAACCGGAGGTGGGCTGGATGCCGGAGAGCGCGCGAGGACGATCAGAAGCCATGGCTCCATTCTCTCAGGTGTGACACCGGGCTCGGCCCCGCCACTGGCCGGAACCCGGCGGGTCGCACCCCCCTCGCCCGGCCCCCGCCCGCGTACCGCCCGGTAGCGCCCCGTCCGGATCTTGCCTCGGCCGAGCGACCGCTTTCCGTCCTCGGACCCGGAGGCCGCTGCGCAGCTCAGGACGCGCGGAGCGGGCGGCGCGGAGCCCGGGGCCGGAGCGGAACACCGCTGCGCGGGGCTTCGTGGGCGCCGCCCACACCCGCGCCTCAAACGCCGGCGGGGCTGGATTCACCGGACGTGGTCGAGCCCCTGCGGCGCCGCTGCACGGGGGCCAGCCCCCGGACCCCCGCTCCTCAAACGCCGGAGGGGCTGATTTTCCGCCGGCGTCAGCCTGTACGTGCACGCCGGAGGCCGGCCATATCCAGCCTCGCCGGCGTTTGAGGCGCGGGGTCTGGGGCGGAGCCCCAGGGGGTCCGGGCGCAGCCCGGGGAACGGGCGAAGGGCGGGTAGGGGAACTCCGCCCCGCGCAGCGGCAAAGGGTGCCGCTGGGGCCTCGCCCGCGCAGCGGTAAGGGTCGGAGCCGGGGCTGCCCCGCACGGAGCGGCCCCCGCCCGGGCGGGTCAGGCTACGGGGAGGCCCGGGGCCGGGAAGGCGGACATGAGGTCGGCCACCGCGGAGCGGATCTTGCCGAGGGCCGCCTCATCGCCGACGGCAGCCGCGGACACCGCATCCGAGATCCAGTCGGCGACCACCGGCATGTGCTCGACCCCAAGGCCCCGCGACGTCAGCGACGGCGTACCGATGCGGATCCCCGACGGGTCGAACGGCTTGCGCGGGTCGAACGGCACCGTGTTGTAGTTCACGACGATCCCGGCCCGGTCCAGCGCCTTCGCCGCGATCTTGCCGGACACCGACTTCCCGGTGAGGTCGATCAGGATCAGGTGGTTGTCGGTACCGCCCGAGACGAGGTCGAAGCCCCGCTCCAGCAGCGCCGCGGCCAGCGCCTTCGCGTTGGCCACGACCGCGTGCGCGTACGACACGAAGGAGGGCTGCGCCGCCTCGTGGAGGGCCACGGCGATACCGGCCGTCGTCTGGTTGTGCGGGCCGCCCTGGAGGCCCGGGAAGACCGCCTTGTCGATGGCCTTCGCGTGCTCCTCGCGGCACATCAGCATCGCGCCGCGCGGTCCGCGCAGGGTCTTGTGGGTGGTCGTGGAGATCACGTCCACGTGGCCCGCCGGGGAGGGGTGGGCGCCGCCCGCGATGAGGCCGGCGATGTGCGCCACGTCGGCGACGAGCACCGAGCCCGCCTCCTTGGCGATCGACGCGAAGGCCTCGAAGTCGATCGTGCGCGGGAGCGCGGTACCGCCGCAGAAGATCAGCTTGGGCCGCTCCGCGAGCGCGAGGTCCCGTACGGCGTCGTAGTCGATGAGACCCGTCTCCGCCCGGACCCCGTACTGCACGCCGCGGAACCAGGAGCCCGTCGCCGAGACTCCCCAGCCGTGCGTCAGGTGCCCGCCCATCGGCAGTGCCATGCCCATCACCGTGTCGCCGGGCTTGGCGAAGGCGAGGTAGACGGCGAGGTTGGCGGGCGAGCCGGAGTACGGCTGGACGTTGGCGTGGTCGACGCCGAAGAGGCCCTTGGCCCGCTCGACGGCCAGCGCCTCGATGCGGTCGATGTTCTGCTGGCCCTCGTAGTACCGGCGGCCCGGGTAGCCCTCGCTGTACTTGTTCTGCAGCACGGTGCCGGAGGCCTCCAGCACGGCCGAGGACACGTAGTTCTCGCTCGGGATGAGGCGCAGGGTCTGCGCCTGGAGGGTTTCCTCGGCGGCGACGAAGGAAGCCAGCTCGGGGTCGGTCGCGAGCAGGGCGGGGTGGCGGTACGGGTGGTGGTTCGCGCTCATGGCGGTTCCTCCGGGGTCGATGTCGGATCTCGTCCCCGCGAGGCCCAGGCGAGCGGCCCTGTGTGCGGTCGTGCGCGCACGGCTCCCCCGGAGTTGGTTCTCCGTGCGCCAGTCGCCGTGCGTGTCCGACACCTTAGCGGGCGCGCCGCGGATGAGGTTTCTCCGTCCGGTATTCGAGCGAGGATGGACAATGACGCCACCCTCGTCACCGGCTTGACGGACGATCGGAGACCCCGTGTCGACAACTGCTGATGCCATCCGCTCCGCCGACGCGCACAGCGCGCACAACTACCACCCCCTGCCCGTCGTCGTGGCCACCGCGGAGGGCGCGTGGATGACCGACGTGGAGGGGCGCCGCTACCTCGACATGCTCGCGGGTTACTCCGCCCTGAACTTCGGCCACGGCAACCGCCGCCTGCTCGACGCCGCCCGCGCCCAGCTGGAGCGGGTCACGCTGACCTCCCGCGCCTTCCACCACGACCGCTTCGCGGACTTCTGTACCGAGCTCGCGGCGCTGTGCGGGAAGGAGGCCGTCCTGCCCATGAACACCGGGGCGGAGGCCGTGGAGACGGCGGTGAAGACCGCCCGCAAGTGGGGGTACGAGGTCAAGGGCGTACCGGACGGGCACGCCAAGATCGTGGTGGCGGCCGACAACTTCCACGGCCGGACGACGACCATCGTGTCGTTCTCCACCGACCACGAGGCCCGCGACCACTTCGGCCCGTACACCCCGGGCTTCGAGATCGTCCCGTACGGGGACCTCACCGCGCTCGCCGCCGCCGTCACCTCCAACACCGTCGCCGTGCTCCTGGAGCCGATCCAGGGCGAGGCCGGGGTGCTCGTGCCGCCCGCCGGATACCTGAAGGGCGTACGGGAACTGACGCGCGAGCGGAACGTCCTGTTCATGGCCGACGAGATCCAGTCGGGCCTGGGCCGCACCGGCCGGACCTTCGCGTGCGAGCACGAGGGGGTCGTCCCCGACGTGTACATCCTCGGCAAGGCACTGGGCGGCGGGGTCGTGCCCGTGTCGGCGGTGGTGGCCGACCGCGACGTGCTCGGCGTGTTCAGGCCGGGCGAGCACGGCTCCACCTTCGGCGGCAACCCGCTGGCCTGCGCCGTGGCCCTGGAGGTCATCGCGATGCTGCGCACCGGCGAGTACCAGCAGCGCGCCACCGAGCTCGGCGACCACCTGCACCGGGAGCTGAACCTGCTGGTCGGCGGCGGTGCGGTGACCGCCGTACGGGGCCGCGGGCTGTGGGCGGGCGTGGACATCGACCCGGCGCGCGGCACCGGCCGGGAGATCTCCGAGAAGCTGATGGGGCTCGGGGTGCTCGTCAAGGACACCCACGGGTCGACCATCCGGATCGCACCGCCGCTGGTGATCTCCAAGGAGGACCTGGACTGGGGGCTGGACCAGCTCAGGTCGGTCCTCGGCGCCTAGCGGGCGACCACGGGAGGATCTAGAGGATGACGTGGGGCAGGAAGCGGGCGTACTCGTCCGTGACCGGCCCCGCCGATTCGCGGATGCCGAGGCCCGCCGACTCGTCCTCGACGACCCACGCGCCGAGCACCACCCGGTTGCCGTCGAAGTCGGGCAGCGGGGCGAGGCCCTGGAAGACGTAGGTCTCGTCCTCCTCCGGTGCGAAGGGCTCGCCACCGACCGGGTGCAGGGTGACGCCCGCGCCCTCGCGGCCGAGCAGCGGCTTCGCCGCGTAGCCGGTGGTCGTGGCGAGTTCGCGCGGGCCGTCCAGGTAGGCGGGCAGCAGGTTCGGGTGCTCCGGGAAGAGCTCCCACAGGACCGCCAGCAGTGCCTTGTTGGAGAGCAGCATCTTCCACAGGGGCTCGATCCAGGCGGTGGTGCCGGAGCCGCCGCCGTGGTCGTACGTGCCGAGGACCTGCGGGGCGAACTCGTCGGTGGCCAGCCACTCCCACGGGTACAGCTTGAAGACCGCGCGGATGAAGCCGAGCTTCTCGTCCACGAACCGGCCGGACAGGCTGTCCCAGCCGATCTGCTCCACCGACAGCTCACGGGTCTCGATGCCGGCCTGCTCGGCGGTCTCCTGGAGGTAGGCGACCGTCATCAGGTCCTCGCCGAGCTCGTCGGTCTCGGAGTGCGCGAAGTGCAGCGGGCCGGCCGGCAGCAGCTCCGCCTGGCGGCGCCAGGCGTCGACGAGCCGCTCGTGCAGGGAGTTCCACTGGTCGGCGCCGGGGAACCGTTCCTCCATCCAGAACCACTGCGGGCTGGCCGCCTCCACGAGGGAGGTGGGGGTGTCGGCGTTGTACTCCAGCATCTTGGCGGGGCCGCCGGCGCCGTCGTAGCGCAGGTCGAAGCGGCCGTACAGCGAGGGCTGTTCGGCGCGGCGCCGCCAGGACTCGGCGATCAGCGCGGCGAGCTTCGGGTCGGTGATGCCGAGGTCGGCGAAGCGGTCCTCGTCGACGATGTGCTGGGCCGCCGCCAGGCACATGGCGTGCAGTTCCTCGACGACGTTCTCCAGCGCCTCGACCTCGGGGAGGGTGAAGGAGTAGTACGCGCTCTCGTCCCAGTAGGGGCGCAGCGAATCGTCGGGGTAGCGGGTCAGGGGGTAGATCAGCCCCTGCTCCTCGACGGTCTTCTGCCAGTCGGGGCGGGGCTCGATGGTGTGGCGCTTCACCCTGGATCAGCCGCCCGAGGAGCTCTTGTGGCTGCCGCCGATGCCGCCGCGGGTGACGGCGGACTTGTCGAAGCTGCCGCCGCTGACCTTGTTCTTCGCGACGCTGCCGCCGTAGTAGTACGCGCCGCGGCCGCCGCTCTTGCACTCCTTGGAGTTCAGCTTCTCCATGGTGGCGCGGTCCGCGCAGCGCTTGTCGGGCTCGTTGCTACTCCCGCAGGCCACCAGGGCCGCGGCGAGCAGGCCCATGCCGCCGAGGGCGACGGTGCCGGAGCGCATGCGGCGCTTGGCGCGGGTGGCATCGGTGCCGCTACTGCTCTTGCTGCTGCTACTGCTGCTGTCCATGGACTGTTCGCTCCCCCTGGGTGGCCGGCTGCGGACAGACTAGAACGGCCGCCCCGGCCGACGGAATCCGGCCGACGCGGGATCCGTGACCTAGAGTCGGTTCGTGCTCATTGGGATGATTTGCGCGCTCGGTGCGGCGGTCTGCTTCGGCACGGCGTCGGTCCTGCAGGCCGTGGCGGCCCGGGCCGCGGAGCCGGGAACGGGCTCCGGCGTCGACACCGCCCTCCTCCTGCGGGCACTGCGCCAGTGGCGCTATCTCGCCGGACTGGGGCTGGACGGGGTCGGCTTCGTCCTCCAGATCATCGCCCTGCGGCACATCCCGATCTACGCGGTGGGCGCGGCCCTCGCCGCCAGCCTCGCGGTGACCGCGGTGGTCGCGGCGCGACTGCTGAAGGTGCGGCTGAGCGGGACGGAGTGGGGCGCGGTCGCCGTGGTGTGCGCGGGGCTGGTGATGCTCGGGCTGGCCTCCGGGGAGGAGGGCTCGGGGCAGGGCACGCTGGCGCTGAAACTGGGGCTGCTGGCGGTGGCCGGGCTGGTGCTGGTGGTCGGGGCCGTGGCGGGAGGACTGCCGGACCGCAGCCGGGCAATGACGCTGGGTCTGGCCGCCGGGACGGGCTTCGGGGTGGTGGAGGTGGCGGTCCGGCTCATCGACGACATCTCCCTCTCCGCCCTGTCGAACCCGGCGTTCTACGCGCTGCTGCTCGGCGGCGGCTCCGCGTTCCTGCTGCTCACCTCGGCGCTGTCGCGGGGCTCGGTGACGGCGGCGACCGCCGGGATGGTGCTGGGCGAGACGATCGGCCCGGCGGCGGTGGGCGTGGCCTGGCTGGGCGACCGCACCCGCGAGGGCCTGACCTGGCTGGCGGTCGCGGGCTTCGCGGTAGCCGTGGCCGGCTCCATCGCCCTGGCCCGCTTCGGCGAACCCCCGGCGGAACCGATCCGGCCGCCCGCCACTTGAGGGCGGGGCCCGGGCGCAGCCCGGCGCTCCTGGGGCTCCGCCCCAGGCCCCGCTCCTCAAACGCCGGAGGGGCTGAATTTCCCAGACCACCGGCGGTCGCACAATCCAGCCCGTCCGGCGTTTGAGGACCGGGTCCGGGCGGAGCCCGGGGAACGGTGGAAGGGCGGGTAGGGGACAGCCCCGCAGGGCACCCGTCACGGCAGGGATGCCACCAGCGCCGTCAGCGTGGGCGCCCACTCACTCTGGGACGGCGTCCCGAAGCCCACGACCAGCGCCTCCCGCGGAGCCATCACCGCCTCCGGATGCCGGAAGAAGGACAGCGGCTGCAGCCCCAGATCCTGCCAGGCGGCCGACCGCAGCGCGGCCCGCTCCCCGCCCGGCGGCAGATCCAGGACGGCGTGCAGCCCCGCCGCGATGCCGGAGACCGCCGCCCGCTCCCCGACTGCCGCCACCAGCTCGTCGCGGCGCCGCCGATAGCGCAGCCGCATCTCCCGCACGTGCCGGTCGTACGCCCCCGACCGGATGAACTCCGCGAGCGTCAGCTGGTCCAGCGCGCTGGAGCTCCAGTCGGTCCGGCCCTTCACCGCGAGCACCTCCTCCATCAGCGGCCCGGGCACCACCATCCAGCCCATGCGCAGCCCCGGCGCCAGGGATTTGCTCGCCGTGCCCAGGTACACCACCCGGTCCGGGTCCAGTCCCTGGAGCGCGCCGACGGGCTGGCGGTCGTAGCGGAACTCCCCGTCGTAGTCGTCCTCCAGGATCAGCCCGCCCGTGGACCGGGCCCAGTCCACCGCCGCCGCCCGCCGCCCGGGCGTCAGCGCGGCGCCCGTCGGGAACTGGTGCGCCGGCGTGAGCAGGACCGCCCCCGCGCCGCAGCCGGCCAGCTCGGTGGTGCGGGCCCCGGCCCCGTCCACGGCCAGCGGCCGCGTGCGCAGCCCGGAGCCGGTCAGCAGCTCCCGGTGCACGTCCAGCCCGTACCCCTCCACCGCGATCTCCCTGATCCGCCGTGCCCGCAGCAGCCGCGCGAGCAGCAGCAGGCCTTGGCCGAAGCCCGCGCACAGCACGATGCGCTCGGGGTCCGCGTACACCCCGCGGGCCCGCGCCAGGTATCCGGCGAGCGCCTCGCGCAGCTCCACCCGGCCGCGCGGGTCCGCGTACCCGAAGGCCTCGTTCGGGGCCGCCGTCAGCGCCCGCCGGGCCGCCGCGAGCCAGGCGGTGCGCGGGAAGCCGCCCAGGTCGGGGGAACCGGGCTGCAGGCTGTACGAGGGCTGCGCGCGCACGGGGCGCCGTACGGGCACGGCCGCCGCGGGACGCCTCGCCCCGGCACCGGCACCGGCACCACCGCCGCCGCCGCCGACCCGGGCCCGCTCCGCGACCCGGGTCCCGGAGCCCCGGCGTGCGGTCAGCCAGCCTTCGGCGACGAGCTCGGCGTAGGCCTCGGCGACGGTGTTGCGGGCGATCCCGAGGTCCGCCGCGAGGGACCGCGAGGAGGGCAGCCGGGTCCCCGGGGCCAGCCGCCCGCTGCGCGCGGCTTCGCGCAGCGCCTCGGTCAGCCCGGCGCGGACACCGCGTCCGGGGACCGGTTCCAGATGCAGGTCGGCGCCGAAAGTGGCCCACGATTCCGTCATGGATATGGACCATATACGTGGGCCGCCCGACTCCTAGGCTGATGCCATGACCCACACGGAGAAGGCACCCGAACACACCCCCCGCATGCAGCTCGCGAAGCTCGCCCCGGAGTTCTACAAGGCCGCCGTGGCCCTGGACGCGGCCGCCGCCAAGGGCTTGGACCCGGCGCTGGTCGAGCTCGTCAAACTGCGCGCCTCGCAGATCAACCACTGCGCGTTCTGCATCGACATGCACTCCAAGGACGCCCTCGCTGCGGGCGAGGACGTGGAGCGGCTGCTGCTGCTCGGCGCCTGGGAGGAGTCGCGGCACTTCTACACGGAGAAGGAGCTCGCCGCGATCGAGCTGACGGAGGCCGTGACCGTCCTGACCGACGGTTTCGTTCCCGACGAGGTCTACGAGCGGGCCGCGAAGCAGTTCGAGGAGAAGGAGCTGGCCCAGGTGATCGCTCTGATCGCCGCGATCAACGTCTGGAACCGCATCGGCGTCACCACCCGCCTGACCCCGGGGCACTACACCCCGGGAATGTACAAGTGATGGTTCCCGCCCCCTGAGGAGTGTTCCCCGGTCAGGAGCGGTGCAGTGAGGCGTGGATGCGGGCGATGGCCCGCAGCACCTCGTCCCGGTTCCCGGCCCGCTGCATCCACGCGGGCAGGCGGGCCACCACGGTCGCCTTCCGACCGTGGTCGTGCCGGGGGATCCCCTCGCGCAGGGGCGCCCGCACGAACCGCCGGATCAGCTCCAGGTGTTCCGGACCGTAGGCCCATACCCAGCCGTGCCGGGTCTCGGCCTGCAGCCACAGCCGAGCACCGAAGTACGGGTCCGTGGCCGGCCCGCCCCGGCCCCGGTACAGGGCCGGGCCTCCACCGCTCCGGACCTTCGCCGTCCCGCAGTTCCGGCAGACGAGGCGCCTCGGCGCGAAGAGGTCCCGGCCGTGCCCTCCGACCGGCTCCGGACCCGCCACGACGTGCGCGACCTTGTCACAGCCGGGACAGCGCACGAGGACCGACGCGAGGAAGTCGTACGTCGTGCTGCGCGGGTCCCGGAACCGATGGCCGGCGGAGATCGGACTCATCGGTCCAGTATGCGAGCCGTGCACCGGGAGCCGCCCTGCCGGTCCCGGTGGCCCGGTGGTCCCCCCGTCAGCCGCCCGTGGGGCGGAAGGCGGTCAGGGCGGCTTTGTGGTGGGCCTGGGTGAGTGTCCAGTCGGCCGCGGGGCCGGCCGTCAGGACGGCCCACTTCTTGTCGTCCGCGGCGACGAAGACCCGTTCCACGCCGCGGCGCCGGCCGTGCGATTCCGCGCTGTCGTACTCGTAGACCAGCTCGCCGCCCTCGGGGGCGCCCGGCGCCGGTCCGACCCGGATCTCCTGGTAGCCGGTGGTCTGGGCGCGCAGGTAGGTGGAGGCGCCCTGGACCGCGGCGAGCGGGGTCAGTTCGGGCTCGCTCACCTGGAAGACCTGGATCAGGGCGGTGCGGTCGGGAGAGCGGTAGAAGACCCCCGAGGCGGCTTCCTCGCGGAGCCACCCGGCGGGCACGGCGACGGTGAACCCCTTCGCGTCGCGCACGGTCTCGTGGGCGGTATCGCCGGCGCTCGGGCTCGGGCTCGGCGTGGGGGTCGGGCTGCCGCTGCCCGTCGGCGACGGGGAGTCGGTGGCCGAGGGGGTAGGTGACCCCTCGCCGCCCGATACGGGGACGGAGGCCGTCGGCCCCGCCTGCGGGGGCTGCTCGCCGGTGTCCCGCGCCACGAACCACACGGCGGCGGCGCCGATCGCGAGCGCGGCCACCGCGACGGCCGCCGTGGTCGGCGTCAGCCACCGTCCGGCGGCCCGCGGGGGCGGGGGCGGGGGCGGTACGGGGTACGCCGGCTGTACGGGCTGCGGGTGCGGATAGGTGGGGTACGGGTAGCGGTACGCGTCCTGCTCGGACGCCGCCGGGCCGTACCCGCTCGGGCCGTACTCCCCAGGACCAGGCTGTGGGGCCGGTTCGTAGCCGGGGGCGGGGGCGGGGGCCGGAGCAGGGCCTGAGGCCGGGTCGTAGCCCGGAGCCGGACCGGAATCGGAACCGGATGCCGCGCCCGGATCGTGTCCCGGGGCAGAGCCGGGCGCCGGAGGCGGACCCGGGACGGGTTCGTACCCCGACGGCGGGGCCGCCGGGCCAGGTGCGGGCGCCGGAGGCGGCCCCGGGGCCGGTTCGTACCCCGGCGGCGGAGCCGGCTGCGCGGGCGGGCCCGGGGTCGGGGCCGGGTTCGCGGGCGGCGGGGTGGGGACCGGCGCCGCGGGGTCCGTGACCCAGCGCTGGGTGGCGGGGTCCCAGCGGGGGGCGTTCTGCGGGGGCACGGGTCAGCCTCCCAGGGAGGTCAGGAGCCCGGCCAGCGCGGTGGCTGCGCTGACCGAGTCCACCAGCGGAGCCCACCGCTCCAGGGCCCCGCGGAGCCGGGGGACCAGGCCGGGCCGGATCTCCTCGGCCCCTTCCAGTCCCTCCGCGACCCCGTCGAGTTCGGCGTCGAGCGCCGCCCTGTCCGCACCGCGCGGCAGCCGTACGAGGGCCGCGCGCAGCTCCAGTACGGCGTCGAGGAGGGCCTGCGGCCCGACGGTGTCCGCCCCCGCTCCCCCGTGGTGCACGGTGTTGGTGTTGCTGCTGCCGCCGATGCTGAACGCGCTGCCCGCCACCTCGCCGATGCGGACCGCGGGCTCCTGCCCGGCCGCGCCCGTACCCGTACCCGTAACGCCGTCTTCAACTGCCACCGGTACTCCTCTTGATCTTGGTGCTGTTGGTGTTGTTGCTGCCGCCGACGCTGAAGGCGCTGTGGTTCACCGACTGGATGAACACCCCGCCCTCGGCGACGTTGACCGCGCGCTGCGCGAACTCCTCGGTGTGCCAGCCCGCTTCGTGCAGCGCGACGACGACGCCCCCGACGACCCGGTCCTGGATGGTCTTCAGGAAGCGGTCGAGGTCCATCAGGTGGAACAGCGAGCCGTTGTCCTCGGAGGCCAGGTCGCGCACCGACACCCGCGGCCCCTCGGGCCGGGCCCCTCCGTGGCCGCCGGTGACGATCCGCCACCAGCTCGCCAGGCCGCGGCCCAGCGTGGCGGCGGAGGCCACGAGGGAGCCGGGGGTGTTGCGCAGGGCCCAGACGGCCTTGCCGAACCCGTTGTTGTTGCGGTAGCGCTGGGCGTCCGCGTCCGCGTTGTGGAAGTCGGTCCGGACGGGCAGCAGCACGTGCGGGGCCACCTCCAGCATCATCATCCCGCCCTGCGTGTGGACCCGTACGAAGACGGTGACGACGAGGTTCTCGTCCCAGCCGCCCACCCGCACGCGCAGGAAGTGCCGGCGGCGCTCGCCGCCCTCCTCGATGGCGGCGGCCCGCTGCTCGCCGAACTGGCCGTGCACCACCTGTGCGGTGTCCCGGTGCGGCAGCCCGCCCGCGGGCAGGAACACGCACTCGTCCAGGACCAGTTCGCGCAGCCGGTCGCCCACCGCGGCGGCCTGCTCCGGGGAACCGTGCGGGGAGGGCACCCGCAGGGCTTCCAGCAGCGGCACGATCCGCGCCAGGATGTGGGAGTTGGTGACCGGGACGGGCTTGCGGTCGGGGCCGAGGTCCTCGCGCGGGCGCAGTTCCACGGACAGCTGCCAGGGCCGGAAGGGATCACCCGCCCCGCAGAACGGGTCGTTGACGTCGTACATGATCATCGGCGCGTGCTGCTCGGCCCTGATGCGCTGGCGGACCCGCTGGAAGCGGGCCCCGTCGGCCGCTTCGGCCGGGTCGTTCGCGTGGTCGGCGTAGCGGCGATCGGCGAGTTCGGTGGCGATGGTGCGGAAGACGTGTCCGCGCTGGAGCCCCACGACGGTGACCACCCCGGCGAAGACCACCGGCAGCCACCACAGGACGGCCGTGCCCTCGACCTCCCCGCCCGTCGGGGCGAACGGCAGGGCGCCGCTCCCGCCCACCGCGTCCATGACGCCGAACAGTGCGAACCCGCCGACGCCGAGCACGAGCAGGAGGACGGCCAGCGCCCACCAGACGTAGATCCGCAGGATCACGGACAGGAAGCGCAGCACCGGGACGTTCCGGGCGCGCAGCCAGTCGGCGAGGCTCAGCAGCAGGAAGGGCGCGATCAGCACGGCGAGGACGCCGCCCGTGAGCAGGGAGCCGACGAACCAGGCTCCGAGCACTCCGGCGGCCCAGCCGAGTTCGGCGCGGCGGGCGCGCAGCGCGTGGGCGAGGACCCGGGAGGCGTCGTAGCCGTAGGAGGGGGCGACGATCCGTTCCTCGTGGACGTACAGCTCGTCGATGACCCGGTCGCGGTACCCGGCGTCGAGGTACGTCCCCGCACACAGGAAGCGGCCGGCCTCGCTGAGGGAGGGGTGCACCGGGGGGCGGCCCGCGGAGGGACCGGCCCAACTGCCGCCGGACTGCTGGGGAATCGCGTTCTCGGTCACCGACCGACCCTAGGGTTCCCCTCCAAGCGGCGACAGAAAGATTCACGCCAAACGCCCCGGCCAGGTTTGGCCGGGGCGCTTCGGTGTTCGTACCGCTCGTACGGGGGCCTGCGCGGCCGGGCCGTACGGAACCGATCAGATCAGGCCGAGCTCGCGCACCGCGTCGCGCTCCTCGACGAGCTCCTGCACGGACGCGTCGATGCGCGCACGGGAGAACTCGTTGATGTCCAGGCCCTGGACGATCTCGTAGCGGCCGTCCTTGGTGGTGACCGGGAAGGAGGAGATGATGCCCTCCGGGACGCCGTAGGAGCCGTCCGACGGGATGCCCATGGAGGTCCAGTCGCCCGCGGCGGTGCCGTTGACCCAGGTGTGCACGTGGTCGATGGCGGCGTTGGCGGCCGAGGCGGCCGAGGACGCGCCGCGGGCCTCGATGATCGCCGCGCCGCGCTTGGCGACGGTCGGGATGAACGCGTCCGACAGCCAGGCCTGGTCGTTGACCAGCTCGGCGGCGTTCTTGCCGGCGATCTCCGCGTGGAAGATGTCCGGGTACTGGGTCGCCGAGTGGTTGCCCCAGATGGTCAGGCGCTTGATGTCGGAGACGGCGGCGCCGGTCTTGGCGGCCAGCTGCGAGATCGCGCGGTTGTGGTCCAGGCGGGTCATCGCGGTGAAGCGCTCGGCCGGTACGTCCGGGGCGGCGGCCTGCGCGATGAGCGCGTTGGTGTTGGCCGGGTTGCCCACGACGAGGACCTTGATGTCGTCCGCGGCGTGGTCGTTGATGGCCTTGCCCTGCGGCTTGAAGATGCCGCCGTTGGCGGAGAGCAGGTCACCGCGCTCCATACCGGCGGTGCGCGGGCGGGCGCCGACCAGCAGCGCGACGTTGGCACCCTCGAAGCCCTTGTTCGGGTCGTCGAAGATGTCGATGCCGGCGAGCAGCGGGAAGGCGCAGTCGTCGAGCTCCATGGCGGTGCCCTGGGCGGCCTTCATGCCCTGGGGAATCTCCAGAAGACGGAGCTTGACCGGCACGTCCGCGCCGAGCAGGTGGCCGGAGGCGATGCGGAAGAGCAGCGCGTAGCCGATCTGGCCGGCGGCGCCGGTGACGGTGACATTCACGGGAGTGCGGGTCATGGCCTTCTCCGTTAGACAGCTGGCGGTGGGGCGTCCCTGCCCCATGTGCTGGGAGGACGCCGCTCCGTGGCCCAGTAAATCTTGACGTGAAGAGACATCCGCCGTCAGGCTATCCGACCCAGGAGCACCCCAATCCCCCGCCCCGTGTGGCGCGGGGCACACGGGGCGTCCGGCGGGGGCTCCCGAGGGCCTGGTGCCCTGACCGGAACTACCGGGACTACCGGAACTAGCGGACCGTGAAACGGACCGCGGTCTCCAGGAAGGGGAGGTTCAGCCACGGCCCGGGCTCCATGACCAGTGCGAGCAGCGTGATCGCCACGCCCAGCAGGCCGTACGTGACCATGTCCGTGAAGCGGGACCGCACCGCGAGCATGCCCACGGAGGGCAGCAGCCGGCGCATCACCGAACCCGCGATCATCGCGATCCCGATCAGCAGGCAGCCGCCGCGCGGGTGGCCCATCGCGGTGAGCAGCAGTCCGGCCGCCGTCGCCGCGAGGACGGCCAGCATCGGCCACTGCCGGGCCGGAGCCGGAGCGTCGCCGGGTGCGGCCCGGCCGCCGCCCTCGGGACGCGCGGTGTCCAGGGTGACGGAGGGGAAGCGGCGCGACCTGGCCCCGTCCTGCTCCTCGGTGTCCTCGGCCCCGGGCCCCGGGGTCCGCCCGCCGTCGGCTTCGCCCTTCCTGGCCCAGCTCGGCACCGGGCGGGAGGCCGCGGAGGCGGCGGCTGCGGCGGGAGCGGGGGCCTGGACTGGTTCGGGGGCGGTGCCGGGGACGGTGCCGGGCTCCGGCTCCCGCTCCCGCTCCCGCTCAGCCGGCACGGGGAACCGCCCGCTCGGCGGCCTCGACCACGTTGACGAGCAGCTGCGCCCGGGTCATCGGGCCGACACCGCCCGGGTTCGGGGAGATCCAGCCGGCCACGTCCGCGACCCCGGGGTGCACGTCCCCGACGATCTTGCCGTTCTCGTCGCGGCTGACGCCGACGTCGAGCACGGCCGCGCCCGGCTTCACGTCCTCCGGCTTGACCAGGTGCGGCACGCCGGCCGCCGCGACGATGATGTCCGCCTGGCGCAGCAGCCCGGACAGGTCGCGGGTACCGGTGTGGCACAGGGTCACGGTCGCGTTCTCGGACTTGCGGGTGAGCAGCAGGCCGATGGACCGGCCGACGGTGATCCCGCGGCCGAGGACGACCACGTGCGCGCCGTTGATCTCGACCTCGTGGTGGCGCAGCAGCTGGACGATGCCGTACGGGGTGCACGGCAGCGGGCCCGGCTCGTTCAGGACCAGCCTGCCGAGCGACATCGGGTGCAGGCCGTCGGCGTCCTTCGCCGGGTCCATGAGCTCCAGGACGCGGTTGGTGTCGATGCCCTTGGGGAGCGGGAGTTGCACGATGTAGCCGGTGCACTCCGGGTTGGCGTTCAGCTCCCGCACGACCTCCTCGATGTCCTCCTGGGAGGCGGTCGCGGGCAGTTCGCGCTGGATCGAGGCGATGCCGACCTCGGCGCAGTCCTTGTGCTTGCCGTTGACGTACCAGCGGCTGCCCGGGTCGTCGCCGACCAGCAGGGTGCCGAGGCCGGGGGTGATGCCCCGGGCCTTGAGCGCCGCCACGCGGGCGGTCAGTTCGGACTTGATCGCGGCTGCGGTGGCCTTGCCGTCGAGAATCTGGGCAGTCATGGACCCATCCTCCCGGATGGAGCGCCCGCGGATCCAGTCGCGGCCCCTTCGCCCCGCCTTCGTCCGGCCTCCGCCCCGCCTTCGTCCCGCTCTCGTCCCGCCTCCGCCCCGCCTTCGTCCCGCCTCCGCCCGCCCTCGCCCCGCCCTCGCACCTCCTTCGTCCCGCATTCGTCCCGCATTCGTTGCACTTGCACAACAAGTGCCGGGTGGAGGGCGTCCCCGCTGGACAAGCCCGGTCCGGCCCGACGACGATGCGGGGAAAGTAGTGCCGCGGGCAGTGCCGGGGGGCGGGCCGCACGATTTGCAGCGACTCCTCCGCGCGTGCCGTGCGTCCCCGCACTTCCACGGAGGAACACCCCAGATGAGCTTCGGCGACCCGAACAACCCGTACGGGCAGCAGCCGCAGGGCGGCCAGCCCGCCTACGGCTACCCCCCGCAGGCCCCCCAGGGCATCCCGGCCCAGGGCGGCTACGCCTACCCGCAGCAGGCCTACCCCGGCGTCCCCGGCTACCCGGGCTCGCCGATGCCGATGCCGGGCGGGGTCAAGGGGGCCCGGGTCATCCTCTTCATCCTCGGCATCCTCACGGCCCTCGGTGGCCTGGCCCTCGCCGTCATCGGCGGCGTGTTCGCCTCCGAGTTCGACTCCGGCAGCTCCTCGTCGGGCGACGCGGCCGCCGCCCTGGGCATCGGCTTCGTCTTCGGCGGCATCGTCCTCCTCGGCTTCGCGCTGTGGCCGATCCTGACCGCCGCCAAGCTGGGCAAGGGCCGCGGCGGCGTCCGGGTCTCCGGCATCATCTACGGCTCGATCCAGACCTTCTTCGCCCTGGCCGGCCTGATCATCAACCTCGTGACGCTCAGCGGCATGCACGAGTCCGGCGGCGCCCCCCTGCTGCTCTCGGTCGTCCCCGGCCTGATCTCCCTCGGCCTGGGCCTGTGGATCCTCATCGGCCTGGCCAACTCGGCCGCCGGCGAGTACTTCCGCCGCCCGCAGTACTGACCCACGGCCGGGTCACCGGTGTGCGCCGCAGCCCTCAGGGGCCCCTACGGCCGCGCACCGGTGAGCACGGCGCCCGGATCCGGCGTCTTCGCGGCGAGGATCCGCAGGGCCGCCTCCGAGGGGGAGCCGGGCTCGGCGGTGTACATGATCAGGGTCTGGTCGGGGTCGTCGGGCAGGCTGAGGCTCTCGTAGGCGAGGGTGAACTCCCCGGCCTCCGGATGGCGCAGGTGGTAGCCGCCGTGCGTCTTCTCCCGCACCTCCTGGAGCTCCCACAGGCGCCTGAACTCGGCGCTGCGTTCCGAGAGTTCGGCCACCAGCCGGGCGAAGACCGGATCCTGCGGATGCCGGCCTCGGTCCAGCCGGAGGTAGCCGACCAGATCGCGGGCCTTGGTCTCCCAGTTCACGAAACGGCCGCGCGTCTCCTCGTGCAGGAACACCAGCCAGGCCTTGTTGCGCTGCTCCTCCGGTACCGCCGAGAAATCGGTGATCAGCGTGGCGAACAGCGGGTTCCAGGCCAGGACGTCGGTGCGGCGGCCCACGATGAAGGCGGGCGTGCCGGGCATCGACCCCAGCAGCTGGAGCAGGCCCGGCCGCACCCGCTGCACGGCCGGAGCGGCCGTCGCGCGGGAGGCTCCGGACGCCGTGCGCACGAGGCGGTGGAGGTGGCCCGTCTCGGTCTCGTCCAGCCTCAGCGCGGTGGCCACGGCTCCCACCACGGCGTCCGAGACGTTGGCGGCGCGGCCCTGCTCGAAGCGCACGTAGTAGTCGACGCTCACGCCCGCGAGCCGGGCGAGCTCCTCCCGGCGCAGGCCCGGTACCCGGCGGCGCTCGCCGAAGGTCCGCAGCTCCACGTCCTCGGGCCGCAGCCGGGCCCTGCGGGAGCGCAGGAACTCCCCCAGCTCGCTCTTGCCGTTCCCCTGGTCCGACTGCGCCACGGCCCCTCCCCCGTTGGTTCTGCCCCTGCGGTCATTAGACCAATGGCCGTGCCACGGCCTGCGTGAGGGGGCGGCGTGACGGGCGCGGCCGCACACGCGGCGAAGGCCGCGACCCGCAGGAGTGCGGGGCGCGGCCTTCGCCGTGTACGTCAGGCGTCAGGCGTCAGGCGTCAGGCGTCAGCCGTCAGGCTCAGTGGAAGAAGTGCCGGGTCCCGGTGAGGTACATCGTCACGCCCGCCGCCTTCGCGGCCTCGATGACCAGCTCGTCGCGCATCGAACCGCCCGGCTGGACCACGGCCTTGATGCCGGCGGCCGTCAGGATCTCCAGCCCGTCCGCGAAGGGGAAGAAGGCGTCGGAGGCGGCGTACGAGCCCTGCGCGCGCTCGGCGCCCGCCCGCTCGACGGCCAGCTTCGCGGAGTCCACGCGGTTGACCTGGCCCATGCCGACGCCGACCGAGGCGCCATCCTTGGCGAGCAGGATCGCGTTGGACTTGACGGCCCGGCAGGCCTTCCACGCGAAGGCGAGGTCGGCGAGCTCGTCGGCGGAGAGTGCCTCGCCGGTGGCCAGCGTCCAGTTCGCCGGGTCGTCGCCCTCGGCCTGGACGAGGTCGCTCTGCTGGAGCAGCACGCCGCCGGAGATCGGCTTCAGCTCGGCCGGCTGGTGCGGGGTGCCCGCCACCTTCAGGACGCGGATGTTCTTCTTCTTCGCGAGGACCTCGACGGCGCCCGGCTCGAAGTCGGGGGCGACGATGACCTCGGTGAAGATCTCGGCGACCTGCTCGGCGAGCTCGACGCTCACCGGGCGGTTGACGGCGATGACCCCGCCGAAGGCTGAGGCCGTGTCGCAGGCGTGCGCCTTGCGGTGGGCCTCGGCTACGTCCTTGCCCACCGCGATGCCGCACGGGTTGGCGTGCTTGATGATCGCGACGCAGGGCTCTTCGTGGTCGTAGGCGGCGCGGCGGGCCGCGTCGGTGTCCACGTAGTTGTTGTAGGACATCTCCTTGCCGTGCAGCTGCTCGGCGTTGGCGAGCCCGCCCGGCTGCCCGTCCGTGTACAGCGCGGCCGCCTGGTGCGGGTTCTCGCCGTAGCGGAGGGTGGACTTGCGCTCCCAGGCGCCGGCCAGGAACTCGGGCAGTACGGCCTCCGGCTCGGGGGCGTACGCGTTCGTGAACCAGGAGGCCACGGCCACGTCGTACGCGGCGGTGTGCTGGAAGGCCTCGGCCGCGAGCCGCTTGCGGGCGGTGAGGTCGAAACCGCCGCCCTGGGCGGCGGCGAGCACGGCGTCGTAGCGCGCCGGGCTGGTGACCACGGCCACCGAGGGGTGGTTCTTGGCGGCGGCGCGGACCATCGAGGGGCCGCCGATGTCGATCTGCTCCACGCACTCGTCCGGGGTCGCGCCCGACCGGACGGTCGCGAGGAACGGGTAGAGGTTGACGATCACCAGGTCGAAGGGCTCGACGCCCAGCTCGGCGAGCTGGTTGCGGTGGTCCTCCAGGCGCAGGTCGGCGAGGATGCCGGCGTGCACGCGCGGGTGCAGGGTCTTGACCCGGCCGTCCAGGCACTCGGGGAAACCGGTCAGCTCCTCGACCTTGGTGACGGGCACCCCGGCGGCGGCGATCTTCGAGGCGGTGGAGCCGGTCGAGACGAGCGCGACACCCGCCTCGTGCAGACCGCGGGCCAGCTCTTCCAGTCCCGTCTTGTCGTACACGCTGATGAGCGCGCGCCGGATCGGGCGCTTCGACGCGGCGAGGTCCTCGCCCTCTGCGGTCACGGTCTCTACGGTCCCTGCGGCCTCTGCGGCGGTCACTGGATTGTTACCTTTCGTCCCTCGATGCGGTAGCCGTGCCGGGCCAGGCGCCCCACGACGTCGACGAGCAGCTCGCGCTCGACTTCCTTGATCCGCTCATGGAGAGCGGCTTCGTCCTCTTCGTCCCTGACCTCGACCACACCCTGGGCGATGATCGGACCGGTGTCCACGCCCGCGTCCACGAAGTGGACGGTGCAGCCGGTGACCTTCGCGCCGTAGGCGAGGGCGTCCCGTACGCCGTGGGCGCCCGGGAAGGCCGGGAGGAGGGCGGGGTGCGTGTTGACGAACCGGCCGCCGAAGCGGCCGATGAACTCCGGCCCGACGATCTTCATGAACCCCGCCGAGACCACGAGGTCCGGCGCGTGCGCGTCGGTGGCCTCCGTCAGGGCGGCGTCCCACTCCGCGCGGCTCGGGTACGCCTTGACCGGGCACACGAAGGTGGGGATCCCGGCCTTCTCGGCGCGCTCCAGGCCGGCGATGTTCTCGCGGTCGGCTCCCACGGCGACGACTTCGGCGCCGAAGCCCTCGGGTCCGCCGGGGTGGGCGTCGATGGCGTCGAGCAGGGCCTGGAGGTTGGTGCCGGATCCGGAGACCAGCACGACCAGGCGGGAGGCGGCCATGGGAGGCCCTTTCTCGTCGAGCGGGGGCGCCTCCCGGAGTGAAGCGGGGGCGCGTCGTTCGTCTTGTGCGATCGCATGAAACTTCGGGTACCCGAGATACGGGGGACCCTACGAAGCCACCGACCGCCTGCAACGATACCGGCACACGGGACGGCCCCCGAGGGACGGGGGGACGGGTGGGCGGTAGCGTCTGGCGTACACGCCGTAAACAGGCCTCGGACGTCCCAGCGGCGTCCACGACACAGGGGATGAAACACACCCGATGCCGGACCGCCCCCAGCCCGACCGCCCCACCGACGACAACCCCTTCGCGGCGCCCCCGGAAGGCCGGCCCGACCAGCTCTGGGAGCCGCGCGCCGGCGGTGACGACGGCGACCCGCAGAAGCCAGGGTCGGGACCGGGTGCGGACCCCGGGACGGGACCGGCGCGCTGGGACCCCACGGACCCGATCCAGCGGCGGGCGCGGTACGCGCTGCTGGCCGGCATGTGGGGCTTCTTCTTCGGGGTCTTCGGCATCCCCTCGATGGGGCTGCTGCTGGGCGCGCTCGCCCTGTACTGGGGCATCAGCGCACTGCGCGGGGTCCCGGTGAAGCCGTCCGGGGACGGGGAGCAGCCCGCTCCGCGCACCGCGGGGGCCTCGGCGGCGGACGTGGGCACGGTTACGGGCCGGGGGCCGGGTACGGCTCCGGACGCCGGTGCCGCCGCGGCTGCCGGTGCGGCCAAGGGCGGACTGTCGGCGCTGGGCGCCGCCGCCCGGCCCCAGCGGACGGCGGCGGTGAGCGGCCTGGTGACCGCTTCGCTGGCGATCCTGCTCGCGGTGTCCTCGTACGCGGTGCAGCTCACGTACAAGGACTTCTACGTCTGCAAGCAGGACGCCCTCACCAAGGCGGCCGAGCTGCAGTGCAACGACCTGCTGCCGGACAACTTCATCGGGAAGATGCTCGAGGTCCAGCGGTAGCCGGTCGGGCTAGTCGGTCCGGGCGGCCTCCGGGCCGGGGAGTGCGGCCGGTTCGGCCGGTTGGGCCTGTACGGGGTCCGCTTCCGACTGCTGCTGCGGCGGCTGCGGCTCCGCCGTCGTGCCCGTCGGGGGCTTCCGGCGCGTCAGTACGCGGGCTCCGCCCACCGGCGGCACGAGCGGCGCAGGGGGCGCCGGAAGGGGCGCTCCGGCCTCCGCGAGCGCCCCGGGTACGGGCGCGAGCGCGGGTGCGAGCGCCGTCTCCGGGGGCGGCTCCGCGGGCAGCGCGGGGATCGGGATCGGGGTCAGGTCCAGCTTGAGGCCGGGCATGACCAGCACGGGGCGCTTCGGCGGTGCGGACACCGGCCGGGCCCCTTCCTCCCGGGCCGGGGGCGGCACGTCACCCTCCGGCCCCGTCGGCGTACCGGAGAAGTCCGGGATCAGCGTGCCCGCCGCACGGCGCAGGGCCGCCCAGCGGACCTCGCGTACGCCGCTGTCGTGCCAGGCGTCCCCGGAGCCCTCACCACCGGCCAGGCCCTTCGCGGGCCGGTTCCGCCAGGCGTGCACGGTGACGGCCAGCGGGACCGCCAGGACCAGGGTCCAGCCCAGGGCCGCCCCGCCCGCCTGCCACCACACGGGGCCGAAGGCGGCCAGCTCCCGGGAGCCGAGGGGCCCCGCCGAGGCCGCGGCGAGCGCGGCCGTCGCCAGGGCGCACACCAGGGCGCCCAGGGCCGCCGTGAGCGCGGTCTCCCCGTACGAGACCTCACGGGCCCGGCGTACCGCGAACCAGCCCACCGCCAGCCCGGCCACCACCGGTACCGCGCCGACGGCCCAGGTCAGCGGCGTGCCGGTCCCCGCCCCGGGCAGCGCCGCGAGCAGCGGGAAGCCCGGCAGCGCGGGCGAGCCGGCGAAGCCGAGCGGGGTCGCGGCGGCTCCGGTGCCCAGCGCGAAGCCGGGGCCGAGCGCGTAGGAGGCACCCCAGACGACGGCGTTCGGGATCAGCGCGAGGGCCAGCAGCAGCACCGCGAAGCGGCCCGACCAGACCCCGGTCAGCGCCGCGAACGAGCCCTGCACCTGCGACCCGTGCCAGGCCAGCGAGGCACCGACCAGCAGGGCTCCGCCGCCGAGGAGCACCAGCACCCCGGCGGCGCCGGCCCGCAGCGCGAGGGCGTAGCGGGGCCGGGTGAGCCGGCCGGGCAGCTGCCCGAGCGGCCGCCCCCGGGACTCCCAGACCCCGCCGGCGGCGGCGAGGGCGGCGACGACCGGGAGGTGCCAGGCGGCGCTGAGCGGGTCGGCGGGCATCGGCCCGGCGGCGGCGTACACCACGGCCAGGGCGCCGACCCCGAGGTAGCCGCAGAGCACGGCGGAGAACACCACGCCCGCGGGCAGCGGCTCCGCGCCCCGGTCCTCCTGCGCGGCGCTGCCCAGCCGGGCGGCCCGCCGGATGAGCAGGGCGGGCAGGGCCACCAGCAGCAACGGGGTCAGGCCGACGGGGGCGGGCACCCCGGAGAGGGTCTCGTAGCGGACGAGGTCGGTCCCGTGGGCGAGCAGCCAGAGGCCCGCGGCGAGGTGCAGGGCGCCCCCGGGGCCGCTGTCGGGGTAGGGGGAGCTGATCCACAGCACGATGACGAGCACGGCGAGAAAACCGAGCCCCAGCACTGCGGCGACGGCGCCACCCACGACACACGCGGCGGCCGCCGGTGAACGGCGCCGTACGGGGGCCCTTGGGGGCGTGGGCAACGAGGTCCCGCGTTCGGTCACTTGGGTCACCCCGCCATGGTGCCAACGACACGCGCTATGGGCGGGTAACAGGCGAATGACCGTGGTGTCGCTCAATATACGTTTATGTACTTTTTCGGTCAGGGCGTCCGGGTCGCGGGGAGTGTGGCATGACACAAAGCGTCACGGAGCTGGGCCTCCCCACCCCGAAGGAACGCCGGCGCCTGCGCGAAGCGGCCGACCTGACGCACGAAGAGGTCGCGGCGGCAGTGGGCGTCACCTCGAACACCGTCCGCTCCTGGGAGACCGGGCGCACCCACCCCCGGGGCCGCAAGCTGGAGGCCTACTCCAAGCTCCTGACCCGCCTCTCGGCAGACGAGTCCGCCGCCTCCACCCCCTCGGGCCCCACGTCCCGAACCGACGGCTCGGCCTCCCCGGACCGGCCGGGGCAGCACGGGACGGGCCCGGACACCGACCGGGGCCGCGGCCGGGGCGACAGCCCCGCGGACGCCCCGGGTGCGCCCGGGCGGGCCGGGACGGGCCCGGGCACCGACCGGGACCGGGGCGACAGCCCCGGCACCGCCTCGGGCACGCCCGACAGGACCGGGCAGCACGGGACGGGCCCGGGCACCGACCGGGGCCGGGAAGACAACGCCGCCACCGCCTCGGGTACGCCCCGCACCGGCTCCGACCCCGCGCAGAGCCGGGGCGGCAGCGCCGCCGCCGCCACGGGTTCGCCCGCCCGGGCCAACGGCGCCGCTGCGCCGCAGGGCGGCGCGGCCACCGCATCCGGACCCGCCGGGGCGGACGCGGACGCGGACTCCGACACCGACGCGGCATCGGCTGCGGGCAATGCGCCGGACGCTGGGGTGGCAACCGGACGCGCTCCGGCGGATGCAGACGCGGCGTCAGCCGCCGAGGCCGCCGAGGCCGCCGAAGGCGCCGAAGGCGCCGAGTCCTCCGACACCTCCGAAGCCCCCGAGGGCCGCTTCGGGCTGCGCATGATGCGCGGGCTCACCCGGCCCGTCGGTGCGCAGACCCGGCCCAAGGCAGCCGTCAAGCGGGCCGCGAAGCCCCCCGTCGGGATGCCCCGGCACGAGGCCAAGTCCCCCGCCAGAGCCGGAGCCGCCGCGAGCGGCAACCACGGCGGAGGCGGCGGGGGCCGCTCGGCCCTGCGCCCCGGCAGCCCCCTCCCCCCGGACACCGGTGCCGCCAAGGACGCAGCCGCTGACACCGGCTCGGGCACCGGGGCGCAGTCCGAGCCGCGCTCGGGGAAGGCCGCCGCGCGGAACACCGGCACGGGCCCGGCGCACCCGCAGCCCGCCGGAGCGGACGCCGAAGCCGCCACCCGGACGAGCGGCACCGGGCCGGGCTCCGGCCCGGACCCCGCGTCAGCGGCCGGGAAGGCCGCCGGGCCTGACACCGCATCGGACACCGCATCGGGCTCGGGAGCGGACCGCGCGACGGGCACCGCACCGGACCCGGCGCCGGCCGGCCAGGCCACCGCACCGGCCGGACCCGGGGCGGACCCCGGCACGCCGGGCAGCCCGCCGGCGCAGGCCGGTACCGCCCCCCAGGACGCCCCCGGCCCGGACGTCGGCGAGGACGCCCCGGCCACGACGGCCACGCCGTCGGCCGCCTTCGACGCCCTCTACGAGCGCACCGCCCCCGCCCTGGCCCGCCAGGCCTACCTCCTCACCGGCCGCCGCACCCTCTCCTGCGAGGCCGTGGAGCGCGCCTTCCAGCAGGCGTGGGAGCGCTGGCCCGAGGTCGCCACCGACCCCGATCCGGTCGGGTGGGTGCGCTCGGCGACTTACGAGTACGCGCTCTCCCCGTGGCACCGGTTCCGCCGGTCCCACCGGCACCCCGACAAGCCCCCGGCCGACCCCGCGGACCGCGTCCTCCTGGACGCGATGCTCGCGCTGCCCCCGGCCCACCGCCGCACCGTACTGCTCTACGACGGCGTCGGGCTCGACCTCCCGGACACCGCCGCGGAGACCGAGGCGTCCACGCCCACCGCGGGCAGCCGGCTCGTCAACGCGCACGCCGACCTCGCCGACCAGCTCCCCGAACTGGACGGCGTAGCGCCCGCGAAGCAGTCCGCGGTGCTGCGCGAACGGCTCGGCGCGCTGCGGCCCGCCGGCCCGCTGGAGCCGCGCGTGGCAGCCGCCGTACGGGTGGCCGGCGAGCACCGCAACCGGCTGTGGACGCGTGCGGTGGTCGGGGTGACGGCCGTCATCGCGGCGGCGACGGCCTACACCTGGGTGACCGCCCCCACCGAGTACGAGCCTCCGCGCGCCCCCGGCGCGAGCGTGTCGGGCGTACCCCCGCACAGCGGCCCGCAGCAGCTCACGGACGAGGGCCGGCAGCTCCACGACAAGCTGCTGTCCGACCCGTCGGCCGGCCCCTCCCGGATCGGGCCGAGCCTCGAATAGCGGGCGTCCCCCGCGTACGGAAACGGGCGTGGCCCGCACCCTGTGAGGGGTG